>NZ_JBIUWM010000041.1:50655-53356 GCF_044743445.1 Pseudomonas sp. NPDC087615
GCCGCGAATTTTACGAGAAGCCAACTTCTGAGCGTAAGCGTAAAGCAGCAGCCGCTGTTAAGCGTCACGCCAAGAAAGTTCAGCGCGAACAGCGCCGCGCCGTTCGTCTGTACTAATACACAGACGTTCGTAGCAAGCTTCTTGCCTAAGCCCGGCCCTCAGCCGGGCTAATGGCATTTGCGTAAAACGCTTGATGCTTCACCGTCGAAGCCGCAGACGCGACTTAGACAAATCTGCTTCACCGCGTCAGGCCTGGCTCTTTTGCCAGCGGTGCACGTCTTTTCTGACGAGCCTTTCAAGGCTACTGACGAGCACACCCACTGATTCCTCTAAACGACGATCAGCCCAAGGCACCTGCACGCGTGCCCGTTTTATTGAGCTATCCGAGGCCATTAACCGGCCGTCAGCGGATTCAGCGCAACACTTTCAAATAGTCGAAAACTGATAGGTATTAAGGTCAGTGGATTTTCGGCAGATACACTTCCCGACAGCGATCAAGCAGACGACACCGGTCGAGCCGCCCATTTTGCGCGCTTCGAGCAACGAACCGTGTTCGGCCGCCCTTCGCATCGGACTTATTACAGCGCAGACGACGAGAACGCCATGGCCGGGCTGATTCCCCAGAGCTTTATTGACGACCTCCTGAACCGCACCGACATCGTCGACGTGGTCAGCTCGCGTGTGCAACTGAAAAAAGCCGGCAAGAATTACACAGCCTGCTGCCCGTTTCACAAAGAGAAAACCCCATCGTTCAGTGTCAGCCCCGACAAGCAGTTCTATTACTGCTTTGGCTGCGGCGCTGGCGGTAATGCCCTCGGCTTCCTCATGGATCACGACAACCTGGACTTCCCCCAGGCTATCGAAGATCTGGCGAAAGCCGCGGGCATGGAAATCCCCCGCGAAGAAGGTGGCCGTCAACACAAACCGCGACAGCCGACCGACTCACCGCTGTATCCGCTACTTACCGCCGCCGCCGACTTTTACCGACACGCACTGAAGAGCCATCCATCGCGCAAAGCCGCAGTGGATTACCTTAAGGGCCGTGGACTGACTGGCGAGATCGCTCGGGATTTCGGCCTCGGCTTCGCACCGCCGGGCTGGGACAACCTGCTCAAGCATTTGAGCAGCGACACATTGCAGCAGAAAGCCATGATCGACGCCGGCCTGCTGATCGAGAACGCCGAAACCGGCAAACGCTACGACCGCTTCCGTGATCGCGTGATGTTCCCGATCCGCGACACCCGAGGCCGGATCATCGCTTTCGGTGGGCGCGTGCTCGGCGATGACAAGCCCAAATACCTGAACTCGCCGGAAACCCCGGTATTCCATAAAGGTCAGGAACTCTACGGCCTTTATGAAGCACGCAAAAACAACCGCAACCTCGACGAAATAATCGTCGTCGAGGGCTACATGGACGTCATCGCGCTCGCCCAGCAAGGCTTGCGCAATGCCGTCGCGACGCTGGGCACTGCAACCAGCGAAGAGCATTTGAAGCGCCTGTTCCGCGTCGTGCCCAACGTACTGTTTTGCTTTGACGGCGACCAGGCCGGCCGCAACGCCGCATGGCGCGCACTGGAAGCAACACTGTCGAGCCTGCAAGACGGTCGCCGCGCGCGATTCCTGTTCCTGCCCGAGGGCGAAGACCCGGACACCCTGGTCCGCGCCGAAGGCACCGATGCTTTCAAAGCCCGAATCAATCAGCACGCGCAACCGCTGGCGGACTATTTCTTCCAGCAACTGACCGAGGAAGCCGACCCGCGCTCACTGGAGGGCAAGGCCCACATGGCCACCCTCGCCGCACCGCTGATCGACAAAGTACCCGGGGCCAATCTGCGCATCCTGATGCGTCAGCGCCTGACCGAAATTACCGGCCTGAGCAGCGAAACCGTCAGTCAACTGGCTCAAAGCGCGCCGCAGGAAGCGCCACCCGCCTACGATCCGGGCATCGATTACGACGCAATGCCGGACTACAGCGACTACCATCAGCCGCAGGCACAAGACATGTATGTGCCGCAGCAGGAGTGGACGCCGAAGAAACCCGGCGCCGGCGGCAAGAAGTGGGACAAGAAACCCTGGGACAAGAATGGCAAGCGCGGCGGCGATCGTGATCAACAACGCCCGCGCACGCCCATTGGCGTGGAGTCACCGACCCTGACGGCCCTGCGCACGCTGCTCCATCACCCGCAATTGGCCAAGCGCGTCGAAGACGCCGGGCACATCGCGGACGAAAATCAGACCAACGCCCAGTTGCTTGTGGCGCTGCTCGAAGCCGTACAGAAGAATCCCAAGCTAAACTCATTTCAGTTGATCGCACGATGGCACGGCACTGAACAGGGTCGCTTGCTCAAGGCGCTGGCAGAAAAGGAGTGGTTGATTGACGGAGATAACCTTGAACAACAGTTTTTCGACACCATTACTAGCTTGTCAGCCCGCCAACGCGAGCGAAATCTGGAACAGTTGCTCAGGAAAGCGCGTCAAAGCGAACTGAGTATTGAAGAAAAAAATCAACTGCGCGACCTACTAAGTCGCAATGTTTCCGCATCAAACCCGACCTCAACTGGCGCGTGAGGTCATAGCTCAGGTATAATCCTCGGCTTGTTTTTTGCCCGCCAAGACCTTCAGTGGATAGCGAGTTATGTCCGGAAAAGCGCAACAGCACTCTCGTATTATTGAGTTCATCAAACTGGGTCGTGAGCAGAAG
>NZ_JBIUWM010000042.1:0-50463 GCF_044743445.1 Pseudomonas sp. NPDC087615
ATGGGCGATCAGGCCCACACCCCAGTTATCCTTGAATTCATCTGGTTGGTACAGACCTGCTTTCATAGACACTTTCTCACCAGGCTGCCTCTTTTCGAGGCAAATTTCTTTTCAATTCAACCACTTGCGTTCCGCGCCGAACGTACGCCGGCTTAGCGGGGGCAAAAGGGTGGTCATTGTACACAGCGACACAGAGGCTCACAAATTTGACGACGAAATGTCGCAAATTCATGTCGCATTTGTGAAAGGTTTAAAGCGATCTGCTGTGCTAGTCAAAACTTTTTTAATTTTGACCGCAACGACTCAAAGACTACTGTGACGCAGACACCACAAGGCACGCGACCTGAAAGGACGCGCGCACTCGTAGAAATTTTGAGGTGCTTGGAGAGGCGGCCTGGGTAAGGCCGCCGAATCTTCAGCGAGTTGTTGCCAGTTCCTGTTGGACGCTGGCGACAGTGCGAGGCCAAGGTTTACCAGCCTGAACCTTCGCTGGCAAGGCCTTGATGGCAGAAACAGCCGCGTCACGATTGGCGAAGTTGCCGTAGGTGATCACGTAAAGAGGCTTGCCGTTGAGCATTTTCTTGAAATAACGGTACTCGCCGCCCTGCTCTTTGACGAAGTTCTGTGCGCTCGTTTCGGAGCTGGTGCCGAGGATCTGCACCACGTAGTTGCCCGTCGGTTGACCGGCGTACCAGCTACCACCGGCGGCTTTGGCGACAGTAACCGGCTTCTCGGCCGGTTTAGCGGCGGCGATTGGCTTGGCAGGCGCTGGAGCCGGTTTGGCTGCTGGCGCTGCCGGAGCAGGCTTGGCAGTAGCCACTTGCGTCGGTGCCGGTGCCGGCGTCGGTGCAGGACCGGCCGGAACACCCGCCGGTGGCGCCGAAGTGGTCACGGTTGGCGGCGTATCGCTGGAGCCTTCCAATGGCACGCCGTCGTCGCCTTCGGTGATACCGCCAGCCGCTTCGGCCAATGGGCCGCGCATGACGGGTTGCGAGTTGCCGACCAGCGGCAACGGCATCGGCTGTGTATTACCGGCGAATTCGACGGCTGGAGCACCGCCATTCGCTGCGCCCTGACCCAATGGCAGTTGTGCCTGTTCATTGGCTGGCGCGCCTGTGGTTGGTGCCTTGCTGCGACCCGGCATCAACCAGGCGGCGGCAACCGCGACCACAACGACGGCAGAAATCGCCAATACGTGTTTCTTCGGCATGTTAAACCCCATACTTGGACGCTTGACCGCAGAGCGGCTGGCAATCATGACTTCGATCAGAGCATCGCGAGCGACCTGGTTGATGTTACCCGGCCAACCCTCGGCGCTTTCGTGAATATCAGAGATCTGATCCGCGGTGAAAAGTTCGACACCCCGGCCTGCCCCTTCGAGCCGTTGGTCGAGATACTCGCGGGTCTCTTCTTCGGTGTACGGCTGCAGTTCGATGACGTGGAAGCGTTCTTCCTCGAGCTGCAAGGCCTCGAGTTGAGCGATCAGCGACGATTCACCGAACAGGAATACATGCGGGCGACCTTCCGGCGCGCCGGCACCCAGTGCCATCAGCGCATCGAGGGCCGATTCGTCGAGTTGCTCGGCATCGTCCACCAGCAGATAGACTTCCTGGCCGGTCAGCGCGAGTTGCACCACCTGATCCAGAATCGCACCAACATCGGCCTGAGCGACGTTCAGCGCCTGAGCCACCTGGCGCAGCACACCAGCCGCATCACCAGCACCGCGGGCAGAAACCACCACGCTCTGCACAGATTGTTTGTTGGTGCTGGCGACCAGCGCCTGACGCAGCAGGGTCTTGCCGCTGCCTTCCGGGCCGGTGACCACCAGCAGCAACTGGCTGTAACGCGCCAGATGATGCAATTGTCCCAGCACCGGTTTGCGCTGGGCGGGGAAGAACTTGAAGCCCGGCACCCGCGGGGCGAAGGGGTCGTGACTTAACTGAAAATGGCCGAGGAACGCCTCGTCGGCATGCAAACTAGTCATCGGAATCTTATTAACCTTTAAGCTGTGCCAAGGCGCGGTAATCCGCTCTCAGCGTGGCCTGTAGAACCTCTTTCGGATAATCGTCGGTCACTACCGCTTCGCCCATTCGGCGCAGCAACACCAGGCGCAGACGACCGTCGATCACTTTTTTGTCGATTGCCATGTGTTGAAGAAAATCGGCTTCGGTCATTTCAGTAGGCGGGATCACGGGCAGACCTGAACGCTGGAACAGACGAATACCGCGATCACGCTCCTGCTCGCTGATCCAGCCCAGACGCGCGGACATTTCCAGCGCCATCACGGTGCCAGCCGCGACCGCCTCACCATGCAGCCAGACACCATAGCCCATGTGAGTCTCGATAGCGTGACCGAAGGTGTGGCCGAGGTTGAGCGTGGCGCGCACCCCGGTTTCCTTCTCGTCGGCGCCGACCACCGCAGCCTTGGCTGCGCAGGAACGCTCGATAGCGTAGGTCAGGGCTTTTTGATCCAGCGAGCGCAGGGCGTCTACATTGTCTTCGAGCCAAGTCAGAAACGGCTCGTCGCAAATCAGGCCGTACTTGATGACTTCCGCCAGCCCCGCCGACAATTCGCGCTCGGGCAGCGTCTTCAGGGAAGCGGTATCGATCAGCACCACGTTCGGCTGATAGAACGCGCCAACCATGTTCTTGCCCAGCGGATGATTGATACCGGTCTTGCCGCCCACCGACGAATCGACCTGGGACAGCAAAGTGGTGGGAATCTGGATGAAATCGACACCGCGCTGATAGCAGGCAGCGGCGAAACCGGCCATGTCGCCGATCACACCGCCGCCAAGAGCGATAACGGTCGTGCGGCGGTCATGACGGGCGGTTAGCAGGCCGTCGAAGATCAGTTGCAGGGTTTCCAAGTTCTTGAAGGCTTCGCCGTCGGGCAACACCACGGAAATTACCGAGAACTGCGCCAGGCTGCGGGTCAGACGCTCGAGATAGAGCGGCGCAACGGTCTCATTGGAGATGATTGCCACCTGCCGCCCGTGAATATGCGGAGCCAGCAGTTGCGGCTGATCCAACAAACCTTCGCCAATATGAATCGGGTAGCTGCGCTCGCCTAGATCGACCTTGAGTGTCTGCATGTGTCCCCACAGTGAAGATGGAAGCAGGCGTCCTGCCCTGAATTATTGGTTGTCTGCGGCCTATAGCGGGTATGACGCCGCTCGCACGCCATCCGCCACAACCTCGACGGGCTGTGACAGGACGCCGAGGATAGCGCATTTCGGGCGATGCTTTAACGGGGTGGAAGCTGCGCCAGGCGATCGAGAATGTCGAGCACCACCATGCGTGGCGGCCGTTCGTCGGTTTCCACCACCAGATCGGCGATTTCCCGATAAAGAGGATCACGGATCGCGAGCAGGTCTCGCAGGGTTTTCGCCGGATCAGCGGTGCGCAGCAACGGCCGATTGCGATCGCGGGAGGTGCGGCCAACCTGCTGTTCGACAGAGGCGTGCAAATACACCACACGCCCGCCGTCATGGAGGGCCTTGCGATTGGCATCGCGCATGACTGCGCCACCGCCGGTCGCCAACACCACGCCATCGAACCCGCACAGTTCGGCGATCATCGCCTGCTCACGGTCGCGAAAGCCCGGCTCGCCTTCCTTGTCGAAGATCCACGGGATATTGGCGCCCGTGCGCAGTTCAATTTCCTTGTCGGAATCTTTGAACGGCAGGCGCAGCTCTTTGGCCAGCAACCGGCCGATGGTGCTTTTTCCAGCGCCCATCGGTCCTACAAGAATCAAATTTCGCACAGAATCAACGACTCACAGCAATCGCCTGGTTATTCATGATACGCGGAGTGAGAAATACCAGCAGCTCGGATTTTTTATCCGAAACCAATTATCGCCGTAAATTGCGGCAAATTTACGGCACATCGCCAAGAAATGGCACCTTATCTACGACCTTGCTTTGAGTATTTGAGAAAACGCCCCCAATCACGATGGTTTCGCCGTCATTGACCAGCACTTTGGCGTTGACCTCGTTCTTTTTGATTGGCGGTACATCCTGCACTTTGTTCAGGTAGTCCGGTTCGTCCTTGGTGACCTTGACCTCCATGATGATGCGGTTGTCCGGCGTGATCTGTGGCGTCACCTCCAGCGACAGCGAAGCCTCCTTGAACGACACCGAGGTAGCGCCGCTGGAGCTGGCTTCCTGGTAGGGAATTTCGGTGCCTTTGAGGATCTTGGCGGTTTCCTTGTCGGAGGTGACGACTTTCGGTTGCGAGACGATTTCGCCGTTGCCGGTTTTTTCCATGGCCGTCAGCTCAAGATCGAGCAACACGTTGTCAGTAATAAAAGCGATACCAATCCCGGACGTGTTGTTGACGGTGCCCATGTCGACGAACGGCGAGTTGGTGCTGGTGCTGCCCGGCGTTCCGATGGTGGTGGAAGAACCGTTGCTCACACCAGACGTGTTCCAGTTGCCCTTGTTCTGGATGGAGCCGCCCCAGCGCACGCCCAGGCTTTTGTCGTAATCGACGTTGGCCTCAACGATTCGCGCCTCGATCATCACCTGCCGCACCGGAATATCCAGTTGCGCCACGATCCGCCGCAGTTCATCAAGACGATCCTGAGTCTGGTAGGCAATGATGTTATTGGTGCGTTCATCGACGGTGATCGAACCGCGCTCGTCGATTTTCGCTTCGGCGCTGGTCACCGACTGGAACAGCTTGGCGATGTCCGCGGCCTTGGCGTAGTTCACCTGTAGCAGTTCACGGCGCAACGGTGCCAATTCGGCGATCTGCCTCTGCGATTCCAGCTCTTGGCGCTCACGGGCGGCGATCTCATCGGCCGGAGCCACCAGCAGCACATTGCCGATCTTGCGTTTATCCAGCCCTTTGGTTTTCAACACCAGATCCAGTGCCTGGTCCCACGGCACATTTTGCAGGCGCAAGGTGATGCCGCCCTGCACCGTATCGCTGGCCACGAGATTGAGGTTGGTGAAATCAGCGATCAGTTGCAGCACCGAACGCACATCGATGTCCTGAAAATTCAGCGAGAGTTTTTCGCCGGTGTAGGCCTGACGGTCGGCGTTGCGTTTTTGCAGGTCGTCCATCGTCATCGGACGAATGCTGACGGTCAGCTTGTTGTCGGTCTGGAATGTGGAGTAATCGAAAGTGCCGCTGGGCTCGATGGTGATGATTGCGCGATCGCCGGTCGCGACAGCATTGACGAACTGCACAGGCGTGGCGAAATCCTTGACGTCGAGGCGCACCCGCAACTTGTCGGGTAACTGGGTGCGGGCGAAGCTGAGGATGACTTTGCCATCATGCTCCTGGATATCCGGGGCGATGGTCGGGTCAGACAGGTCGATGACCACGTTGCCCTCGCCTGCGGTACCGCGCTGGAAATCAACCCCGCGAATGGCTCGGGCCTTCGCGACGAACGCCGTGGCGGGAGGCGCCGCCGTGGTCACACGCGGCGCTGCAACAGCTGCGGGACGCGGCATGGCCGCTGGAGCACCCTGACCTACCAGCACGAACAGATTGTTACCCTCGACCCGCGTACTGTAAGGCGCAAGCTGCGTCAGGCTGACGATCAGCCGCGTGCGATCCTTGGCTTCAACCACCGTGGCCGTACGCGCATTGCCGCGGCCCAGATCGAGATTCTTTTTGGCCAACTGGCTGGCTACACCGGGCAAATCCAGGGCGATCCGTGCCGGGGATTCGGTGGTGTAGCCCTTGGGTTGCGGTGGAGGGCCGTCGAACGACAGCTTCAATTCGATGCGATCACCCGGCAATGCCGCCACGTCCAGCGTCTTCAGATTGGCCGCGAGTACCATCGGCGACATCAGCGCTATCCATAGCGAAAAACCGACGGTGGAGAAAATCCTGTTCATTATTCGACTTCCACTATGAGTGCTCTTTCAAAGGAATGGTGCGTGGACGCTCCAGCCAGGCGCCTTCGCCGTCGGGCACGATTTCGATCACATCGACCTGAGTGGCACTGATGGCAACGATGCGCCCGTCGTTGCGCCCCAGGTAATCGCCGACCTTCAAGCGATGCACCCCGCCCGCCCCACGCAATAGCGCAAAGGCGCGGTTGGCATTGGAGATCGTGCCGACCATTTCAAACTGCTCGATGTTGAAGCCTTCGAGGTATTGCCTGACCCGGTTCGGGTCCGGTTTGACGTTGCGCGAACCGTGCTTCTGGCCGGCCAGATCGACACGCACCTGACGTGAGAACGGACTGCGCAGATTGGCAGCGCTATACGTGAATTTCGGGTAAGTGCGGAATGTCGGCGTGGGTTCAATCTTGCCCGCCGGGCGCAGACGTACTTCATTCATATAGGCGTCGAGGTCACTGAAACCTTCGCTGCCGCCACACCCGCTCAATGCCAGCAGCGCCGCCGACAGCGCGAGATAACGAGTCAGGGTCATTTCTGCAGCCCCTTGTCGTTATAGCGGTAAGTCTTGGCGAGAATGCTCATGCGCAACTTCGACCCACCTCCCTTATTGGCCGGCGCCAGTTCGAAATCATGCAGAGTGACAATGCGCGGCAACCCGGCCACTCCGCTGACGAAAGTGGCAAGATCGTGATAGGAGCCCGTGACGGTAATCTGGATCGGCAGTTCGATGTAGAACGGCTGAGTGACTTCCGGCAGCAGCTTGATCTCCTCGAACTCCAGGCCGCTACCCAATCCCGTGCGGGTGATGTCTTCCAGTAAACCCGGCACCTCAGTGTCACTCGGCAATTGCCGCAGCAACACGCCGAAGGAGTTTTCCATTTCCTTCATCTGTTGGATGTACAACTCGAGATTGGCCGAAAGATGCGCCTTGCTGGCGAACTGCTCCTTGAGCGCGGCCTCCTCCAGGCGCTTGGCTTCGAGTTGGTTTTCCATGTCGCTGATGAAAAAGTTATAGCCAAACGCCAATACCAGAACCATCAACAGCGCGCCGGCGATGGCCTTCACCGCGGCCGGCCAGGAACCGATGTTGCTGGTGTCCAGGTCGTTGAAATCGACGTTGCGCAGACTCTCCAGCCATTCGGACGGCTTCATTGCTCGCCCTCCAGCGTCTTCGGCTGGGTCTGACGAACTGTCAGTTGAAAGACGTTGGCCTGTTCCACCTGGTCGGCTGAAGCTGCCTTCACTTCGTTCAGACTCGGCGCTTCGAACCAATCGGACGCCTCCAGATTGCGCATCAACTCGGAAACACGATTGTTCGACTCCGCCGCCCCACTGATCGACAGGGTTTTACCAGCCATTTTCACGTCAGTGAAATACACGCCATCGGGCAAAGTGCGCGCCAGTTGATCGAAAATCCGCCCGATGACCTGCCGATTGCCCTGCAAGTCCTGGATGATGTTCATGCGCTCGAGCAATTGCTGGCGATGGGCCTTAAGCTCGCTGATTTGCTTGATCCGCTCGTCGACTAAGGCAATCTGTTTGCCGATGTAGTCGTTACGGGCCACTTGCCGGGCGATGGCAGTATTGATGATCTGATCAGCGATAAACACTGCGCCCACAGAGCCGACCAACACGCCCGTCAGCACCAGCAGGAAGCGTTTGCGCTGCGCTTCGCGGCGCTCCTCACGCCAGGGTAAAAGGTTGATCCGCGCCATCAGTCGAAACTCCTGAGCGCGAGCCCGCAGGCAATCATCAGGGCCGGCGCGTCACTGGCAAGGGCCCCGGCGTTGACCTTGCTGCTCAAGGCCATGTCGGAAAACGGGTTGGCCACCTGAGTCGGCGTATCGAGGCGCTGCTCGATCAATCTATCCAGACCCGACACCGATGCGGTGCCGCCGGCCAGCAGAATGTGATCGACCGCGTTGTACTGCCCTGAGGCGAAGAAGAACTGCAACGAACGCGAAACCTGCTGCACCAGCGCTTCACGAAACGGCTGCAACACTTCGCTGACATAGTCGTCGGGAAGGCCACCCTGTTTCTTCGCCAGCCCCGCCTGCTCGACGGTCAGGCCATAGCGACGCTGGATTTCCTCGGTCAGTTGACGACCGCCGAACAATTGCTCACGGGTGTAGATGATCTTGCCGTTGTACAGAACGCTGAGGGTGGTCATGGTTGCGCCGATGTCGACCACCGCCACGGTCAGGCGCTCCTGAGAGACGGCCAGTTGCGTCGCGAGCAGGCCGAACGAGCGTTCCAGCGCATACGCCTCGACGTCCACCACGCGAGCCGTCAGCCCAGCGAGCGCGAGGGCTGCTTCACGGACTTCGACGTTCTCCTTTCGGCAGGCGGCGAGCAACACATTGACTCGCTCGGGGTTGCGCGGCGACACGCCCTGGACTTCAAAGTCGATAGCAACCTCGTCCAGCGGATAGGGAATGTATTGGTCAGCTTCGATCTTCAGCTGGTTTTCCAGCTCGTCGTCTGACAGTCCGGCGTCCATTTCGATGATTTTGGTGATGACCGCGGAACCGGCCACCGCCACCGCCACGCTCTTGTTACTGGTGCGCGCCTTGACCAGCACTCGGCTCAGCGCCTGGCCGACACCTTCGAGCTCGGCGATGTTTTTCTCGACCACAGCGTTAGCTGGCAACGGCTCCACCGCGTATGCCTCGACCCGGTAGCGGTCACCTTGACGGCTCAATTCCAGCAGCTTCACCGACGTGGAGCTGATGTCGATCCCCAGTAACGTATTGGCCTTTTTATTGAAGAGTCCCAGCACTACCAATTCCCTATGACTTTCCGTGAGTTACGGACTCTGTAATACGCATTGCGTTCCTTCACCCCTTCTTGACAGAAGCGCCAATGACGCCTCCGGCAGAAAAGTGCTTATAATGCCCAGCGATTTTTTCCGCTTTTTACTGCCAGCGCGGGCCGTTCTGTGTATAGCCGGAACCCCGTCGCCAAATTCATTCTTTGCCCTGGATGTCCAAAAGCCTTGATTCGTCTGCTGAAATTTTTCGGTTGGTCCATCGTCGCCGTTTTCTGCGGACTGCTATTAGGTCTCAGCGGCGCGTATCTTTACCTTAGTCCGGGTTTGCCATCTGTGGAGGCGCTGAGAAGCATTCAGTTGCAGATTCCACTCCGGGTCTACAGCAGCGACAACAAGTTGATCGCAGAATTTGGCGAAATGCGCCGGACTCCGATCCGTTTCGCCGACATTCCCCCCAACTTCATTAATGCGTTACTAAGTGCTGAAGACGACAATTTCGCCAATCACTACGGTGTCGATCCGAGCAGCCTGATGCGCGCCGCGACGCAATTGGTCAAAAGCGGCCACATTCAGTCCGGCGGCAGCACCATCACCATGCAGGTGGCGAAGAACTTCTTCCTGAGCAGCGAACGCAGCTTCTCGCGCAAAACCACCGAGATCTTGCTGGCCCTGCAAATCGAACGACAGCTGACCAAGGACGAGATTCTTGAGCTGTATGTGAACAAGATCTATCTGGGCAACCGCGCCTACGGCATTGAGGCGGCGGCGCAGGTGTATTACGGCAAGTCGATCCGCGACATCAGCCTGGCGCAAATGGCAATGATCGCCGGCCTGCCGAAAGCCCCGTCGCGCTTCAACCCGCTGGCGAACCCGGTGCGCAGCAAAGAACGCCGCGACTGGATCCTGGGGCGCATGTACAAACTCGGCAAGATCAGCGAGGCGGACTACACCGCCGCGATCAATGAACCACTGAACGCCAGCTATCACGTACCGACGCCAGAAGTGAACGCGCCGTACATCGCCGAAATGGCCCGCGCCGAAATGGTCGGCCGCTATGGGAGCGACGCCTACACCGAAGGCTTCCGCGTCACCACCACGGTGCCAAGCAACCTGCAGGAAATGGCCAATACTGCGCTGCACGAAGGTTTGATGACCTACGACCAGCGTCATGGTTACCGCGGGCCTGAATCGCGCCTGCCGGGCAAGACCCATGAGGCGTGGGCCAACGAACTGACCAAGCAGCGCACCATCAGCAGCCTGGAACCTGCGATCGTCACCCAGGTCGACAAGAATGGCCTGCAAGTGCTGACCCGTACCGGTGAAGAACATGTCGCCTGGGACACCATGAAATGGGCGCGGCCGTTCCTCAACACCAACAGCATGGGCGCCAACCCGCGTCAGCCGTCGGATGTCGCGCAGGTCGGTGATCTGGTTCGCGTACAGCGCCAGAAGAACAATTCGCTGAAATTCAGCCAGATTCCGCAAGCGCAAGGTGCGCTGGTGTCGCTGGATCCACAGAACGGTGCGATTCGCTCCCTGGTCGGTGGTTTCGCCTTCGAGCAGAGCAACTACAACCGCGCCATGCAGGCCAAGCGTCAGCCAGGGTCAAGCTTCAAGCCGTTCGTCTACAGTGCGGCGCTGGATAGCGGTTATACCGCCGCCAGCCTGGTGAACGACGCACCGATCGTTTTCGTCGACGAATACATGGACAAGGTCTGGCGACCAAAGAACGACAACAACACGTTCCTGGGTCCGATCCGTCTGCGCGAGGGGTTGTACAAGTCACGCAACCTCGTGTCGATCCGTTTGCTGCAGGCGATGGGCGTCGGCAAGACCATTGACTACATCACCCGCTTCGGCTTCAACAAGCAGGATCTGCCGCCGAACCTGTCTCTGGCGCTGGGCACCGCAACCCTGACGCCGATGGAGATCGCTACCGGTTGGAGCACGTTCGCCAACGGTGGCTACAAGATCACTCCGTATCTCATCGACAAGATTGAGAGCCGCAATGGCGACACGCTATTCGTCGCCAACCCGCCAACCGTGCCGCAGGGCGGCTCGGCCACGGACGGCATCGCGGCGCCGGCCACTCAACCGCTTACCGTCAACACGGCGCCGGTTCCGGGCGAGTCCGCAGACAACGCAGCAGCACCGCAAGTGCCGGCAGTGGCCGAGCGGATCGTCGATGGTCGTACTACTTACATCCTCAACAGCATGTTGCAGGACGTGATCAAGCTCGGCACCGGCCGTCGCGCACTGGCCATGGGTCGCAGCGACATCGCCGGTAAAACCGGTACGACCAACGAATCGAAAGATGCCTGGTTCTCTGGCTACAACGCCGATTACGTGACCACGGTCTGGACAGGCTTCGATCAGCCGGAAAGCCTCGGCCGCCGTGAATTCGGTGGCACGGTGGCGCTGCCAATCTGGATGAACTACATGTCGGCTGCGCTGAAGGACAAGCCGCCGCATGTGCAGCCTGAACCGGAAGGCATTCTAAGCCTGCGGGTTGATCCGGTCAGCGGCCGTGCGGCGACGCCGAGCACGCCTGGGGCGTACTTCGAGCTGTTCAAGGCTGAAGACACACCGCCGTCGGTGAATGAGCTGGGCAATGGCACTGCGCCGGGCAGCCCATTGCCGGCGGATGAGCAGGCGCCGATCGACCTGTTCTGATCCTGATCTGCCAAAAAGCCCCGCCTTCGATTGAAATGCGGGGCTTTTTATTGCCTGCCATCTGAGATATTGGCTGCGCTGACGCCTTCGCGAGCAGGCTCGTTCCCACAGGGGAATGCATTTCAAGGTGGGAACGAGCCTGCTCGCGAAGAGGCACTGAGCCACATCACAAAACCGCCAGACATAAAAAAGCCCCGACTCTTGCGAGTCGGGGCTTTTGGTTGAAGCGCTACAACGACTTAGCCGTTGAACACGTCATCGACGCTTTTCAGCGGGTAGTTCTTCGGATACGGCAGGGTTGCCACACCGGTCTCGATGGCAGCTTTGGCCACGGCATCGGAGATCAGGGTGATCAGGCGCTGGTCCATTGGCTTCGGAATGATGTACTCACGACCGAATGTCAGCGGGGCACCACCGTAGGCATCGCACACGTCTTGAGGGACTGGCAGTTTGGCCAGTTCACGCAGGGCGTTGGCAGCAGCCACTTTCATTTCTTCGTTGATGCGCTTGGCGCGAACGTCCAGGGCACCACGGAAGATGAACGGGAAGCCCAGTACGTTGTTGACCTGGTTCGGGTAGTCCGAACGGCCGGTGGCCATGATCACGTCGTTACGGGTGGCGTGAGCCAGTTCCGGGGAGATTTCCGGATCCGGGTTCGAGCACGCGAACACGATCGGGTTGGCCGCCATCGACAGCAGGCCTTCAGCGCTCAGCAGGTTCGGTCCGGACAGACCAACGAACACATCAGCGCCTTTCAGAGCGTCAGCCAGGGTGCGCTTCTCGGTGGCGTGGGCGAACACGGCTTTGTACTGGTTCAGGTCGTCACGGCCGGAGTGAATCACGCCAGTACGGTCAACCATGAAGATGTTTTCGATGCTTGCGCCCATGCTCACCAGCAACTTCATGCAGGAGATGGCAGCAGCACCAGCGCCCAGGCAGACGATCTTGGCGTCAGCCAGGGTTTTGCCAGCGATTTCCAGGGCGTTGATCATGCCTGCAGCGGTCACGATTGCAGTGCCGTGCTGGTCATCGTGGAACACCGGAATGTCGCACTGCTCGATCAGAGCGCGTTCGATCTCAAAGCACTCGGGTGCCTTGATGTCTTCCAGGTTGATGCCACCGAAGGTGATGGAGATGCGCTTGACGGTGTCGATGAAGGCTTGCGGGCTTTCGGAGTCGACTTCGATGTCGAAAACGTCGATGCCAGCGAAGCGCTTGAACAGTACGCCTTTACCTTCCATTACAGGCTTGGAAGCCAATGGGCCGAGGTTGCCCAGGCCGAGAATCGCGGTGCCATCGGAAATGACTGCAACCAGGTTGCCCTTGCCGGTGTACTTGTAGGCCAGTTCAGGATCGCGAGCGATCTCACGCACTGGTTCAGCTACGCCGGGGCTGTAGGCCAGCGACAGGTCGCGGGCGGTAGCAGTGGCCTTGGTGAGCTCGACACTCAGCTTCCCCGGACGAGGATTGGCATGATATTCGAGAGCGGCAGTTTTCAGATCAGACATTTTGGCATTCCGCTTTTTTACTGTTGGACAGACTGGTCAGCGAGGATACGCGCCTCGCAAAGTCCCCACAAGACTGAGCAGTCACCCCTGTCAAGCGCCCCGCACTACGACTTTGGGCCAAGAGCCACGGCGGACAAGGGCTTGACTGTTCACAATCAACAGAAAAAATGTCTACAACTTTACTCAGCGAACGCGTTGCAACATCGACGGATCGGTCAGTGGCAGTAGCCAACGCGGCTGACCCGGTTGCAACCCACCGCGACGCGAACGATCAACCATCCAGCCACGAGCCTCGATCTGCTTGTCCTTCAGCGCTTGCAGGCGAGCATTGTCAAATTGTCCGACCAGATTGGGTGCAACGCGCAATACAACTGCGCCCTGCAACTCGATCCAGATTCCGCCTCGATTGCGTTGCACCTTGCTCACACGACCACTGACCACCGTGAAACCCGAGCGCTGGATCTGCTCCGCTTTCAGTACAGGTGATTGCCGCCAGAGGCCTCGCCCAGCCTGTCGCGCGCTGCGCTCGGCGGCTTGCTGACAGGCCACCAGATCGACATTCGGTGCCACGGCGACCTGAAAACCGAGGCCGTCGGCGAGCATTTGCGCTTCAAGATTGGCGCCGCTGACACTATAGAGGTGAGCGAGCGTACGACCGTAATGGTCTTTCGCTTGCTTGCCGGGGAGCAAACCGACACGTCCGCCACTGCCAGCCACCAACGCTTCGAGGCGCTTGCGTGCCGCCACGGCTAACGGTTCGTCGCTGCGACCCTGCCTACCCAGTTCAGGCGTGTTGAGACCAATCATGCGTACGCTGCGCCCGTCGCTCAGGCGCACGGTATCGCCATCGACCACGCGCTGCACTGCCACGGTAGTCAGCCCCGAGGGCGCAGGACAGAAGGCTTGCGCTGCGGACAGCCAAATCGCGGACACAAAAAAGGCGCCCGCGAGGGACGCCTTTTTCAGCAGTGAGGAACAGCCCACCGGGCTCTTCAACCTTACTCTGCAGCAGCAGGTTTCTTGCCGAAAGCACCGAAACGGTCGGCGAAGCGCTGAACGCGGCCGCCAGTGTCCAGAGTCTTTTGCTTACCGGTGTAGAACGGGTGGCATTCGTTGCAAACGTCGATCGACAGGGCCTTGCCGAAGGTCGAACGAGTTTCGAATTTGTTGCCGCAGCTGCAGGTAACAGCGATTTCTGGGTAGTTCGGGTGGATATCAGCTTTCATGGTGTCTTCCTCAGCTAGCGTGCCGCCATCCAACACTATTGTTGAATACCGCACGTAATTAGGCCGCGGATTCTACCAGACAATGTCAATCGTGCAAGCTGTCCCTTAGACCGACCGTCTGCTAGGCTCCCGGCCTCGAACACATTCTCCTGCGGGAGCGGGCTTGCTCGCGAAGACGGCGTCTCACCCAATATTACGGCGCCTGACACACCGCCTTCGCGAGCAAGCCCGCTCCCACAATTGATCTGCGCTCGCCCTTCTTTTGTGCTGATAGAGACCCCCCGCGTGCCCGACGCCATTCTGCGCCTCGCCCTGCCTTCGCCCTTGCGCCGCCTGTTCGACTATCGAGCCCCGGCCGGCGTGCTGCGCGCCCAGTTACAACCGGGCATGCGTCTGCGGGTGCCGTTCGGCCGGCGGGAGATGATCGGGATTCTGGTCGAGGTCACTGACACCAGCGAAGTACCGGTGGAAAAACTCAAACCGGCATTGGCCCTGCTCGATACCACGCCGCCACTGCCACCGGCGCTGTTCAAGCTGTGCCTGTGGACGTCGCAGTATTATCAGCACAGCCTTGGCGACACTCTGAGCTGGGCGTTGCCGGTGCTGTTGCGTCAGGGCGAACTGGCCGAAGCCCGACAGGAACGCTTCTGGTCGATCACCCCCGGCGCCAGCCTCGATGATCCGCGTGTCGCACGCGCCCCGCGCCAACGTGAGGCACTGGCCACCCTGGCCCAACACCCGCACGGCGTTGCCCATCAGTTGCTGAGCAAGCTGATGCTGAGCAAGGACAGCCTCGATTTGTTGCTGGCCAAGAATCTGGTGCAAGTCGAAATCCGCCGGCATGCACCCGGTGCACGCCACGAGCACTGGCTCGCGCAGCCGGAATTACCGCTCAACACTGAGCAACGCGCCGCGTATGAAGCGATTCGCGCAGGTTTTGACAGTTATCACGCGTTTCTGCTGGCCGGTGTCACCGGCAGCGGCAAGACCGAAGTCTATTTGCAACTGATCCGCGAAACCCTCGAAGCTGGCAAGCAGGCGCTGGTGCTGATCCCGGAGATCAACCTCGGCCCGCAAACCCTGGCGCGGTTCGAGCAGCGCTTCAATGCGCGCATCGCCCTGCTGCATTCGGCGGTCAATGATCGCGAGCGCCTCGACGCCTGGCTTGCCGCCCGCGATGGCGAGGCCGACATTATTATCGGCACCCGTTCGGCGCTGTTCACCCCGATGAAAAACCCGGGCCTGATCATCATCGACGAGGAGCATGACGGTTCTTATAAACAGCAGGAAGGCCTGCGCTATCACGCCCGCGACCTTGCGCTGGTGCGCGCGCGACAGGAAAACATTCCGATCGTCCTGGGTTCGGCCACGCCTTCGCTGGAAAGTCTGCACAACGCCTACACCGGTCGGTACGGCCTCCTACGACTGAATGAGCGCGCCGGCGGTGCCAAGCAGCCACGCTTCCTGCGCCTGGATGTAAAAAGTCGTCCGCTGGACAGCGGCATTTCCGGCCCGATGCAGCAAGCTATCGGCCAGACGCTCGCCAATGGCCAGCAGGTATTGGTGTTCCTCAACCGTCGAGGTTTTGCGCCGACGCTGCTCTGTCACGATTGCGGCTGGATGTCCGAATGTTCGCGGTGCGACGCGCGGATGACCGTGCACCAGCGTCACGGCGAACTGCGCTGCCACCATTGCGGTTACGTCGAACGCGTGCCGCGCCAGTGCCCCAAGTGCAACAAGGTTGATCTGCGCCCCGTAGGTGCCGGTACCGAGCGTGCTGAAGAACGGCTGGCGATTCTGTTCCCCGATTACCCGGTGCTGCGCGTTGACCGCGACAGCACTTCGCGCAAGGACGCGATGAACCAGTTATTTGCGACGATTCAGAAGGGCCAGCCGTGCATTCTGGTCGGCACGCAGATGCTGGCCAAGGGGCACCACTTTCCGCGAGTAACGCTGGTGTCGATTCTCGATGCCGACGGCGGGCTGTTCTCCGGCGACTTCCGCGCCAGCGAGCGAATGGCGCAGTTGATCGTTCAGGTTGCCGGGCGTGCCGGACGAGCGGAAGAGCCGGGCAAAGTGATCATCCAGACGCACTTGGCCGACCATCCTTTATTAGTGCAACTGACCGAGCAGGGTTACTTCGCTTTCGCCGAACAGGCGTTGAGCGAGCGCCGCGCCGCCGGCTTACCGCCGTTTGCGCATTTGGCGCTGTTGCGCGCCGAAGCGCATAAGCCGGGGCAGGCCGAAGGCTTTCTCGATGAGGCATGCAGCGAGGCCGAACGTTTGTTGGCTGAGCAGAATCTGAGCGGGATCGAATTGCTCGGGCCGGTGCCGGCACCGATGGAACGGAGGGCGGGGCGCTACCGTGCGCAACTACTTTTACAGGCGACAGCGAGGGGACCACTGCATCGGTTGCTCGCCAGTTGGTTGCTGGTGCTGGAGCAGATGCCGAGTGGGCGGGCGGTGCGCTGGTCGCTGGATGTCGATCCCGTGGATCTGTATTGACCTGAAGATCGCCTTCGCGAGCAGGCTCGCTCCCACATTGGATCTGCGGCGTTCATACATTATGTGTCTGGCACCGATCCCTTGCGGGAGCGGGCTTGCTCGCGAAAAGGCCCGAATTGTCACCACATATCCATAAGCTGCCTGCTAAGGTTGGCAAGCCCGTCTTCGCAACGGATAATGCCCAGTTTTTCCACCCGCGCATCGATGCGCCGCCGCGCTTGCGGTCGAAAGAGAAGACCATGAAAGACACCATCCGCCAGCTGATCCAACAAGCCCTCACCCAACTCGTCAACGAAGGTGTGTTGCCTGAAGGCCTGACGCCGGCGATTCAGGTGGAGAACGCCCGCGACAAGACCCACGGCGACTTCGCCAGCAACATCGCCATGATGCTGGCCAAGCCAGCGGGCATGAAGCCACGCGACCTGGCGGAAAAAATCATCGCCGCGCTGCCGGCCGACGAGAACGTCACCAAAGCGGAAATCGCCGGCCCCGGCTTCATCAACTTCTTCCAGAACACTCAGGCCCTGGCCAACCGCCTCGACGCCGCGCTGGCTGACGCCCATGTTGGCGTGCGCAAGGCCGGCACTGCGCAGCGCACCGTGGTCGACCTGTCGGCACCCAACCTCGCCAAGGAAATGCACGTCGGCCACTTGCGCTCGACCATCATCGGCGACGGTGTGGCCCGTGTTCTTGAGTTCCTTGGCGACGACGTGATCCGTCAGAACCACGTAGGCGACTGGGGCACCCAGTTCGGCATGCTGATGGCTTACTTGCAAGAAAACCCGATCACCAGCGATGAGCTGTCGGATCTGGAAAACTTCTACCGCGCCGCCAAGCAGCGTTTCGATGAATCCGAAGCGTTCGCCGACCGCGCCCGTGGCCTGGTGGTCAAGTTGCAGGCCGGCGATGCCGAGTGCCTGGCGCTGTGGACCAAGTTCAAGGACATCTCGCTGTCGCACTGCCAGAAGATCTACGAACTGCTCAACGTCAAACTGACCATGGCCGACGTGATGGGCGAAAGCGCCTACAACGACGACCTGATCAACGTGGTCAACGACCTGAAAGCCGCCGGCATGCTGGTCGAGAGTAACGGCGCTCAGTGCGTGTTCCTCGACGAATTCAAGAACGCCGACGGCGAGCCGCTGCCGGTGATCATCGTCAAGGCCGACGGCGGTTACCTGTACGCCACCACTGACCTGGCGGCCGTGCGCTACCGCAGTGGCAAATTGAAGGCTGATCGCGCGCTGTACTTCGTCGACCAGCGTCAGGCCCTGCACTTCCAGCAAGTGTTCGCCGTGGCGCGCAAAGCCGGTTTCGTGACCCATCCGATGGAGATGGAACACATGGGCTTCGGCACCATGAACGGCGCCGATGGCCGTCCGTTCAAGACCCGTGACGGCGGCACCGTGAAGCTGATCGACCTGCTGACCAAAGCCCAGGAACGCGCCTACAGCCTGGTCAAAGAGAAGAACCCGACGCTGGCCGAAGACGAGTTGCGCAACATCGCCAAAGTGGTCGGCATCGGCGCGGTGAAATACGCCGACCTGTCGAAGCACCGCACCAGCGACTACAGCTTCAACTTCGACTTGATGCTCAATTTCGAAGGCAACACCGCGCCATACCTGCTGTACGCTTACACCCGCGTGGCCGGCGTGTTCCGCAAACTGGGCAAGGACTTCAGCGAAGTCGACGGTCAGATCGTTCTGGAAGCGGCGCACGAGCAAGAGCTGGCGGCGAAGCTGGCGCAGTTCGGCGAAGTGCTGAACAACGTGTCCGACAAAGGCACGCCGCACATTCTCTGCACCTACCTGTACGACGTTGCCGGCCTGTTCTCCAGCTTCTACGAGAACTGCCCGATCCTCGCTGCCGAGACGCCAGCACAGATGCAGAGCCGTCTGCGTCTGGCCGCGCTGACCGGCCGCACCCTCAAGCAAGGCCTGGAGCTGTTGGGTCTGGAAACTCTGGAGCGTATGTAAGTTGGCTGCCAAGAAAAAACCTGCACCCAAGCGTGGCGCCAGCCGTTACCAAGCCCCTGCGAAGCAACCGATTCCGGGCTGGCTGTGGATGGCCATCGGCCTGACGGTCGGTGCGTTCATCGTGTTCCTGATGAAACTGGAACCGGGCAAGGGCAGCGACACGGTCAAGCGTGAGAAGGTCGAACAACAGCAGCAGAGAGCGTCGAAAATCGCCGAGGCCAACAAGACCCCGCCGAGCCCGACGCAGCCCGTGAAGCCGAAGTACGACTTCTACACCCTGCTGCCGGAATCGGAAGTGATCGTACCGCCCGACGCCGTGCCGGAGAAAACCCTGCCGACGCCACAAGTGCCGACCATCCCGACGACGCCGGTAACACCTGCCGAAGCGGCGAAGATCGACACAGCACGAGCTCAGGCAGCGCTGGCCGGGATTACCCCGCCGCCAGCCCCCCCCGTGAGCAAAGCGGCGCCGGTGACCAAGTTCTTCCTGCAGGCCGGTTCGTTCCGCAAGGAAACCGATGCGGACAAGGTGCGCGCGCAAATCATCCTGCTGGGTCAGTCGGTGGCCGTTGAGTCCGGCACCGTGAAGGATGAAACCTGGTATCGCGTATTGGTCGGTCCGTTCAGCAACCGCGAACAACTGACCACGGCCCAGAAGCAACTGGCCGGCGCTGGCTTTAGCAACCTGTTGTTACAACAACGCCAGAACCGCTGATCCCATCAGCGGTACCGCGTCATCACTCTTCGCGAGCAAGCCCGCTTCCACAGGATCTGCGCTAACCCTGTGGGAGCGGGCTTGCTCGCGAAGGTGTCATGGCTGACACCCCATAATCCTGATACGCCCTCGCCGTTCGTCCCCCTGCGCCCTCCCCGGTTGAAATCCGCTTCACCACCCCCATATGAATGGGCATAAGGCATTTTCGCCCCGCAGTGTGGAGACTCTTCCCTTGACCACCATCGTTTCAGTCCGCCGCCACGGCAAAGTCGTCATGGGCGGCGACGGCCAGGTTTCTCTCGGCAACACCGTGATGAAAGGCAACGCCAAGAAAGTTCGTCGCCTGTACCACGGCCAGGTCATCGCCGGTTTTGCCGGTGCCACCGCTGACGCCTTTACCCTCTTTGAACGTTTCGAAGGCCAGCTTGAGAAACATCAGGGCCACCTGATCCGCGCCGCCGTCGAACTTGCCAAAGAATGGCGCACCGACCGCTCCCTCAGCCGCCTCGAAGCCATGCTCGCGGTCGCCAACAAGGATGCCTCGTTGATCATCACCGGTAACGGTGACGTGGTCGAACCTGAAAATGGCCTCATCGCCATGGGTTCCGGTGGCGGTTACGCCCAGGCTGCGGCCAGCGCGCTGCTGAAAAAGACCGACCTGTCGGCCCGTGAAATCGTCGAAACCGCTTTGGGTATCGCCGCCGACATCTGTGTATTCACCAACCACACTCAGACCATTGAGGAGCAGGATCTCGCTGAAGAAGCCTGATACGGCCCCTGTGCCACGGCTTTTTTTGCTTGAGGACCGCCAATTATTATGTCCATGACTCCCCGCGAAATCGTCCACGAACTCAACCGCCACATCATCGGCCAGGACGATGCCAAGCGCGCCGTCGCGATTGCCCTGCGCAACCGCTGGCGTCGGATGCAGTTGCCTGAAGAGCTGCGTGTTGAAGTGACACCGAAGAACATCCTGATGATCGGCCCGACCGGCGTCGGTAAAACCGAGATCGCCCGTCGCTTGGCGAAACTGGCCAACGCGCCGTTCATCAAGGTCGAAGCGACCAAGTTCACCGAAGTTGGCTATGTCGGCCGCGACGTCGAATCGATCATCCGCGACCTGGCTGACGCGGCGATCAAGATGCTGCGCGAGCAGGAAATGACCCGCGTGCGCCACCGCGCTGAAGACGCCGCCGAGGACCGCATCCTCGATGCGTTGTTGCCACCGGCGCGCATGGGCTTCAGCAACGAAGAAGCGCCAAGCTCCGATTCCAACACCCGTCAGCTGTTCCGCAAGCGTCTGCGCGAAGGCCAACTGGATGACAAGGAAATCGAAATCGAAGTCGCCGAAGTGGCCGGCATCGAGATCGCCACGCCGCCAGGCATGGAAGAAATGACCAACCAGTTGCAGTCCCTGTTCGCCAACATGGGCAAGGGCAAGAAGAAGTCCCGCAAGCTCAAGGTCAAAGAAGCGCTGAAACTGGTACGCGACGAAGAAGCCGGGCGTCTGGTCAACGAAGAAGAGTTGAAGGCCAAGGCTCTGGAAGCCGTTGAGCAGCACGGCATCGTGTTCATCGACGAGATCGATAAGGTGGCCAAGCGCGGCAATGTCGGCGGCGCCGATGTCTCCCGTGAAGGTGTGCAGCGCGACCTGCTGCCGCTGATCGAAGGCTGCACCGTCAACACCAAGCTGGGCATGGTCAAGACCGATCACATCCTGTTCATCGCCTCCGGTGCATTCCACCTGAGCAAACCGAGCGATCTGGTGCCCGAGCTGCAAGGTCGTCTGCCGATCCGCGTCGAACTCAAGGCCCTGAGCCCGGAAGATTTCGAGCGCATCCTCAGCGAACCGCACGCCTCGCTCACCGAGCAATACTGCGCGCTGCTGAAAACCGAAGGCCTGAACATCGAGTTCCAGCCCGAAGGCATCAAGCGCATCGCCGAGATCGCCTGGCAGGTCAACGAGAAGACCGAAAACATCGGTGCCCGTCGTCTGCACACTCTGCTTGAGCGTCTGCTCGAAGAGGTGTCGTTCAGTGCCGGCGATATGGCCAGCACCCATGATGAAAAGCCGATCCTGATCGACGCGGCGTACGTCAACAGCCACCTCGGCGAATTGGCGCAGAACGAAGACCTGTCCCGTTATATCCTGTAAGCCATACTTACAGCGGTAGCGGACCCTGTGGGAGCGGGCTTGCTCGCGAAGAGGTCGTGCCAGTCGACATCAATGTTGGCTGACACACCGCTTTCGCGAGCAAGCCCGCTCCCACATTTGAATCAGGGTCGCCCACACAACGGACGCCAGACCATGACCTCAATTCCCACCGACATCAAACTGCACAAAGCCTCGAAAACCCTGACGCTCACCTACGCGTCCGGCGAGGAATTCACCCTGCCCGCCGAATTCCTGCGTGTGCATTCCCCCTCCGCCGAGGTCCAGGGCCACGGCAAACCCATCCTGCAATTCGGCAAGCTCAACGTTGGCTTGAGCAAGCTGGAACCGGCCGGTCACTACGCACTGAAACTGACCTTCGACGACGGCCACGACAGCGGCTTGTTCACTTGGGAATATCTCTATGAGCTGGGGCGACGTCATGACGCACTCTGGGCCGATTATCTGGCTGAGCTCAAAGCGGCCGGAAAAACCCGCGATCCGGATCAGTCGATCGTCAAGCTGATGCTCTAGTCCCAGCGTCTTGCTCTTTAGAGGGCATTTTCTAAATTCATCTGTTTGAATGCTCTGCTGCGGCGTCGAGGATCGGCCCGCTTGCGAAAAAAATTAAACTCGGGTAACCAATGGAGCTGGCAAGTTCCCTGCAGTGCTCTACGACTGTAAAGCAGCTATGCAGAATTAACGGTCACCCGAGCAGTAGTACCTGGCATTGGCTGTGGAACTGCACAGCAGAAAACCGGGTACTCGTCTCAGGACAATGGAGCGTCGTAGATGAGTAACAAGAATAACGATGACCTGAAGTATCAAGCCTCGGAAAACACTCTGGGGCTTAACCCCGTCGTTGGGCTGCGCGGAAAGGATCTGCTGGCCTCTGCTCGTATGGTGCTGAAACAGGCCATCAGACAACCGATCCATAGCGTCAAGCACGTCACCCATTTCGGTCTCGAACTGAAGAACGTGTTGTTCGGCAAATCCGAACTGCAACCGGCAGGCGATGACCGTCGTTTCGCCGATCCTGCGTGGAGCCAGAACCCGCTCTACAAACGTTATCTGCAAACTTACCTGGCGTGGCGCAAGGAACTCCACGCCTGGATCGACGACAGCAGCCTGTCACCCAAAGACATCGCTCGCGGCCATTTCGTGATCAATCTGATGACCGAAGCCATGGCCCCGACCAACACGGCAGCCAACCCGGCGGCGGTCAAACGCTTCTTCGAGACCGGCGGCAAAAGCCTGCTCGATGGCCTCTCGCATCTGGCCAAGGATCTGGTGCACAACGGCGGTATGCCGAGCCAGGTCAACATGGGCGCATTCGAGGTCGGCAAGAGCCTGGGCGTGACCGAAGGCGCGGTGGTGTTTCGCAACGACGTGCTGGAGCTGATCCAGTACAAGCCGATCACCGAGCAAGTCCACGAGCGTCCGTTGCTCGTCGTGCCGCCGCAAATCAACAAGTTCTACGTATTCGATCTGAGCCCGGACAAGAGCCTGGCGCGTTTCTGCCTGCGCAATAACGTGCAGACGTTCATCGTCAGCTGGCGCAACCCGACCAAGGCCCAGCGCGAGTGGGGTCTGTCGACCTACATCGATGCGCTGAAAGAAGCGGTCGATGTGGTGACCGCGATCACCGGCAGCAAAGACATCAACATGCTCGGCGCCTGCTCCGGTGGCATCACCTGCACCGCCCTGCTCGGCCACTACGCAGCCCTTGGCCAGAACAAGGTCAACGCCCTGACACTGCTGGTCAGCGTGCTCGATACCACCCTGGACAGCGACGTTGCCCTGTTCGTCGACGAGCAGACCCTGGAGACCGCCAAGCGTCACTCGTATCAGGCTGGCGTGCTCGAAGGCAAAGACATGGCCAAGGTTTTCGCGTGGATGCGTCCCAACGACCTGATCTGGAACTACTGGGTCAACAACTACCTGCTTGGCAATGAGCCGCCGGTGTTCGATATTCTGTTCTGGAACAACGACACCACAAGGTTGCCGGCCGCGTTCCACGGCGACCTGATCGAGATGTTCAAAAACAATCCACTGATCCGCCCCAATGCACTGGAAGTGTGCGGCACGCCGATCGACCTCAAGCAAGTCACCGCCGATATCTTTTCGCTGGCCGGCACCAACGACCACATTACCCCGTGGAAGTCCTGCTACAAGTCGGCGCAGTTGTTTGGTGGCAAGGTTGAATTCGTATTGTCGAGCAGCGGCCACATCCAGAGCATTCTGAACCCGCCGGGTAATCCGAAATCGCGCTACATGACCAGCGAAGGGATGGCCGCCAACGCCGATGACTGGCAAGAGAACTCGACCAAGCACACTGATTCCTGGTGGCTGTACTGGCAGGCGTGGCAGGCCGAGCGCTCGGGCAATCTGAAAAAGGCTCCACTGAAACTGGGCAACAAGGCGCATCCGGCAGGCGAAGCATCGCCGGGCACTTATGTACATGAGCGGTAACTGACACACCTCATCCCCAATGTGGGAGCGAGCCTGCTCGCGAAAGCGATCGTTCAGCCAGTATCGATATTGACTGACATGACGCCTTCGCGGGCAAGCCCGCTCCCACAAGGGTTCAGGGTGATATTGAGATCGACCCACAGGGCCTGAAGCATGCCGCAACCGTTCATATTCCGTACCGTCGATCTGGATGGCCAGACCATTCGCACGGCGGTGCGCCCCGGCAAGCCTCACTTGACGCCCTTGCTGATTTTCAACGGCATCGGCGCCAACCTGGAGCTGGTGTTTCCGTTTGTCGCGGCGCTGGACCCGGATCTGGAAGTGATCGCCTTCGACGTGCCCGGTGTCGGTGGCTCCTCGACGCCGAACCGACCGTATCGCTTTCCCGGCCTGGCCAAGCTGACGTCACGGATGCTCGATTACCTCGACTATGGTCAGGTCAACGTGATCGGTGTGTCGTGGGGCGGCGCGCTCGCGCAGCAGTTCGCCTACGACTACCCCGAGCGCTGCAAGAAACTGGTGCTGGCGGCAACCGCTGCCGGTGCGGTGATGGTGCCGGGCAAACCGAAAGTGCTGTGGATGATGGCCAGCCCCCGGCGCTACATTCAGCCGTCCCATGTCATCCGTATCGCACCGTTGATCTACGGCGGTTCGTTCCGCCGTGACCCGACCCTGGCCGCCAGCCACGCAGCAAAAGTGCGCTCGGCGGGCAAGCTCGGTTACTACTGGCAACTGTTCGCCGGTCTGGGCTGGACCAGCATTCACTGGCTGCACAAGATCCACCAGCCGACGCTGGTGCTGGCCGGCGATGACGATCCACTGATCCCGTTGGTCAACATGCGCATGCTCGCCTGGCGCATTCCCAACGCGCAGTTGCACATCATCGATGACGGTCACCTGTTCCTGATTACCCGCGCCGAAGCTGTGGCGCCGATCATCATGAAATTCCTCGAGGAGGAACGTCAGCGCGCGGTGATGCACCCGCACCCGACACCGCTGGGCGGCTAACCGCAGCGGCAGGCTTTATGCAGTGCTTTATACACAGTGCGTGGCAGGACGCCGCGCAGGCAGCAACCCGCAACAGCGACTATGGTGTTCTGGTTCGGTGAGTTTGTTTTTGGCCTGAAGACGAAGGAGTGTTGATACATGCGCGAAAAACCAGCAAAGGGCGTTGTACCCAGCTCCGCCGTGTTCATCAATGCACAAAGTGCGATCGCCGGGCTGCGAGGCCGAGACCTGATCTCGACACTGCGCAGTGTGGCCGCCCATGGCTTGCGCAACCCGATCCACAGCGCGAAGCACGCGTTGAAACTCGGCGGCCAATTGGGCCGCGTGCTGCTGGGCGAAACCCTGCACCCGACCAATCCACAGGACAGCCGCTTCGCCGACCCGGCATGGAGCCTGAATCCGTTTTACCGGCGCAGTCTGCAGGCGTATCTGGCTTGGCAGAAACAGGTCAAAAGCTGGATCGACGAGAGCAACATGAGCCCGGACGATCGCGCGCGCGCGCAGTTTGCCTTCACCCTGCTCAACGACGCCGTAGCACCGTCCAATACATTGCTCAACCCGCTGGCGATCAAGGAGTTGTTCAACTCCGGAGGCCACAGTCTGGTGCGCGGCCTCAGTCATCTGTTTGATGATTTGCTGCACAACGACGGCCTGCCTCGACAGGTCACCAAGCAAGCATTCGAAGTCGGCAAAACCGTCGCCACCACCACCGGTTCAGTGGTGTTTCGCAACGAGATGCTGGAGCTGATCCAGTATCGACCGATGAGCGAAAAACAGTACGCCAAGCCACTGCTGGTAGTACCGCCGCAAATCAACAAGTACTACATTTTTGACCTCAGTCCGCAGAACAGCTTCGTCCAATACGCCCTGAAAAACGGCTTGCAGACCTTCATGATCAGTTGGCGCAACCCCGATGTGCGCCACCGCGAATGGGGCCTTTCGACTTACGTTGAAGCGGTGGAAGAAGCGATGAACGTGTGCCGGGCGATCACCGGCGCCCGCGAGATCAATCTGATGGGCGCCTGCGCCGGCGGGCTGACCATCGCCGCTCTGCAAGGGCATTTGCAAGCCAAACGGCAACTGCGGCGGGTCTCCAGCGCGACCTATCTGGTCAGCCTGCTCGACAGCCAGATCGAAACCCCGGCCACGCTATTTGCCGACGAGCAAACCCTTGAAGCCGCCAAACGCCGTTCCTATCAGAAGGGCGTGCTGGAGGGTCGCGACATGTCCAAGGTTTTCGCCTGGATGCGCCCCAACGATTTGATCTGGAGCTACTTCGTCAACAACTACCTGTTGGGCAAAGAGCCGCCAGCCTTCGACATTCTTTACTGGAACAACGACAACACACGGCTGCCCGCCGCGTTTCACGGCGACCTGCTGGACTTCTTCAAGCACAACCCGCTGACCCACCCCGGTGGTCTTGAGGTCTGCGGTACGCCGATCGATCTGCAGAAAGTCACTGTCGACAGTTTCAGCGTCGCCGGCATGAACGACCACATCACCCCATGGGATGCGGTGTATCGCTCAACCTTGCTGTTGGGGGGTGATCGACGTTTTGTGCTGTCCAACAGCGGCCATGTACAGAGCATTCTCAACCCACCGACCAACCCGAAAGCCGCCTACATCGATAACGGCAAGATGAGCAGCGATCCGCGCGCCTGGTACTACGACGGCAAACACGTCGACGGCAGTTGGTGGCCGCAGTGGCTGGAATGGATTCAGCAACGCTCCGGCGCCCAGCACGAAACCCAGATGACCCTCGGCAACCCGAACTATCCACCGATGGAGGCAGCACCCGGCACTTACGTGCATGTGCGCTGACGCTTAACCGACTTTTTCTAAGAAGACTGGATGAAAACCCGCGACCGGATTCTCGAATGTGCTCTGCAACTGTTCAACGAAAAGGGCGAGCCGAACGTTTCCACCATGGAAGTTGCCAATGAAATGGGGATCAGCCCCGGCAACCTTTACTACCACTTCCACGGCAAGGAGCCACTGATTCTCGGACTGTTCGAACGTTTCCAGAATGAACTGGCGCCGCTGCTGGATCCGCCGCCGGAGGTGGAGTTGGCGCCGGAGGATTACTGGCTGTTCTTGCATCTGATCGTTGAGCGACTGGCGCAGTATCGGTTCCTGTTTCAGGACCTGTCGAACCTGGCCGGACGCCTGCCGAAACTGGCGAAGGGGATTCGTCATTTGCTCAATGCCTTGAAACGCACACTGGCATCGTTGCTGGCGCGGTTGAAGGCGGCAGGGCAGTTGGTCAGCGATACGCAGGCGCTGGGGCAATTGGTGGAGCAGATCACCATGACGCTGCTGTTTTCACTGGACTATCAGCGAATTCTTGATCGCGAAGGTGAGGTCAGATTGGTTGTTTACCAGATCATGATGCTGGTGGCGCCGCACTTGCTGCCGCCGGTGAAGGTGGCGACGGAGCGGATGTCGCTGCAATACCTGGAAGATCACGATTGATCGCAAACACCAAGAACCCTGTGGGAGCGGGCTTGCTCGCGAAGAGGCCAGTACATCCGCTACATCTTGTGTGACAGGAATGCCGCCTTCGCGAGCAAGCCCACACAGGGGTTCGCAGTGGTCTTGAGATTATCTACACAAACAAAAACGCCCGACCTTCGCAGGCCGGGCGTTTTCTTGCTTCCTGAAAAATCAGGACTGACTGGTTGGCGTCGACGGGGTCGATGCAACAGTCGGGGTTGCCGCCGGAGTCGGTGCAGCGGCGGAGTTCGACGTGCTCACCGGGGTTGCCGAAGTGGCAGGCTTGGCCGCTGGAGCGGCCGGTTTCGGCGCAGCGGCTTTCGGTGCGGCCGGTTTTTTCACTGCCGGTTTTTTCGCCGCAGCCGGTTTGGCCGCTGGCTTGGCAGCAGGTTTGGCGGCTGCGGTTTTCGCTGCTGGCTTGGCGGCAGTTTTAGCTGCTGGTTTGGCCGCAGCTTTTGCAGCAGGCTTGGCAGCGGCTTTGGCAGCAACCGGTTTGGTCGCAGGTTTTGCAGCCGCTTTAGCCAGTGGCTTGGCCGCGGTTTTCGCTGCTGGTTTGGCCGCCGCCGTTTTGGCTGCTGGCTTGGCTGCAGCGGTTTTCGCCGCTACCGGGCGAGCTTTCTCCCCGGTAAGTTTTTCGATCTGCTTGGTCAAGGTTTCCACCTTGCTGTGCAGCGCTTTCACTTCATTGCGGCTCGGAACACCCAGGCGCGAAATCGCGCTGTTCAGGCGCTTGTCGAAAGCACCTTCCAGCTCGTCCCACTTGCCCAGTGCGCGATCTTTAACGCCACTGATGCGCGACTTGGCCGAAGAAGCAGAATCCTTGGCGGCATCGACTTTTTTGCCAACCACAGACTTGGTGAGCTTCTCGGCTTTCTCGCCGTCTTTGACCAATGTATCGAAGAGTTTGCTGCCGTCAGTGTCGATCTTCGAGTACACGCCTAAACCAGCCAGCCAGATTTTGCGGGAGTAGTCTTCGACTTTCCCAATCCACGAGCTGCCTTCTTTATCGGTGTTCTTTTTACCAGCCATCCCGTTCTCCTTAAGATTTACGCGCGACGCGTTCGAGCAATGCCGTCAGCTCATCGAGCTTAGCAGAGAGTGTCTCAACGTCATGTTTAGACGGAATGCCGATACGATTCAAGGCGCTTGCAACACGGGAGTCGAACGCCTTCTCGACCTTGTCGAGTTGAACTTCGACGCGACCTTTGAAAGAGCTGACCTCACCCTTGACTTCATCGATCTCGGTGTTGGCTGCTTCGAGTTTTTCGGTGACGGCTTTTTTGCCTTTCTTTTCAACCGTTTGACCAGCCTTGATCAACTCTTGAAAGTAGTCGCTGCCCTCTTGGCCGACCTTGGCATAGGCACCCAGGCCTGCCAGCCAGATCTTGCGGGCATAGGATTTCACGTCGCTCAGAGCAGAAGTCGAAGCGTCGATTTTTTTCTTCAAAATTACTTTGGCCATGGTGCACCTCACGCGCAGAAGGTTTGAGGAACTGCCCGCGAAAGTGTCGGGCTCAGGCACAAAGTAGGCAGAAAAATTAGAAACGGCACCCTAACAACTGACATAAACAGCAGGAGCACCACGAAACAAATGTGGGAGCGCGCTTGCTCGCGAAAGCCTCTTATCAGTCAACAGACTCATCAACTGACAGACCGCTTTCGCGAGCAAGCCCGCTCCCACCGGGGGATTTCATTTCAGGCAGAAATCAAACCAGCGCTTTGTCCAGCGCCTTCTCGATCTCGGCTTTGATCATGCCACTCATGGCCGACATCATCAGACCCAGCTCCACGTCGACCCTGATCGAATCGTCGGCGACATGCACCGCACCTTTAACGCCCGAACGCTTGAGGTTCAAGGTGTCGCCCGACCATTGCGGCTCCAGGCCATATTGATCGGACAGTTTCTGCGCCAGCTTGTCGGCCTTCTCGCGGGCCGCTTCCTTGCCCAGGTTGTGGGCACGCTCAACACTAATACGGGCCATTGAATGACTCCTGCTTTATGAATGCTTGTCGGTAAATCTTGACCGCATCTGCGGCAAATCGTCCCGAAGGTTGCCCATCTTACCTTTAGCCATTCCAAGACAAAGCATGGCTTGGGGATTAGAATGTCGCGCATTCTCTTTTGGTGACAGCGATATGACTGATCAGCGCAAAGGCAGCGATGCCGAACCCACCACTCACTTCGGCTTCAAAAACGTTCCGGAAAGCCAGAAAGCGGAAAAAGTCGCTGAGGTGTTCCACTCCGTAGCCGCCAAGTACGACTTGATGAACGACCTTCTGTCGGGCGGCATGCACCGTCTGTGGAAACGTTTCGCGATCGAATTGTCGGGCGTGCGCAGCGGTAATCGCGTGCTGGACATCGCCGGCGGCACTGGCGACCTGACCAAAAAATTCTCCCACCTGGTCGGCCCGACCGGCCAGGTTGTGCTGGCTGACATCAACGAATCCATGCTCAAGGTCGGCCGTGACCGCCTGCTGGATCTGGGTGTGGCCGGCAACGTCGAATTCGTTCAGGCGGACGCTGAAAAACTGCCGTTCCCCGACAACCATTTCGACTGCGTGACCATCGCTTTCGGCCTGCGCAACGTGACGCATAAAGAAGACGCCCTGCGCTCGATGCTGCGCGTGCTCAAGCCCGGCGGCCGTCTGCTGGTGCTGGAATTCTCCAAGCCGACCAACGCGCTGATGTCCAAAGCCTACGACGCCTACTCGTTCGCTTTCATGCCACTGATGGGCAAGCTGATCACCAACGATTCGGAGAGCTATCGCTACCTGGCCGAGTCGATCCGCATGCACCCGAATCAGGAAACCCTGAAATCGATGATGGTCGACGCCGGTTTCGACCGCGTGACCTATCACAACATGACCTCGGGCATCGTCGCCCTGCACCGCGGCATCAAGCCCTGATGTTGCTCACCGGGCTGCTGGCCAGCGTCGAACTCGGCCTGAACCGGGTGCTGCGTCTCGACAGCACGGCGCTGCCGCGGCTGGCGCATTTGACTGGCAAAGTGATTGCCGTCGATTGCCGCAGCCCGGCGCTGCAACTGTTCATCCTGCCGAGTGATGAAGGTCTGATGCTGGCCTCCCACTGGGAAACCGGCGTCGATTGCACCTTGCGCGCTCCGGCTTCAAGCCTGGTGAAACTGGCCCTGAGCAAAGACAAGACCGCGGTGCTGCATGCCCCGCAAGTCGAGCTCGATGGCGACAGCGGTGTGCTGCTGGAACTGGCCGGTGTGTTGCAGGATCTCGAGCTGGACTGGGAGTACGAACTCTCGCGCTGGCTCGGCCCGGTCGCCACACAACTGGTCGGTGGACATCTGCGCAGCCGCGCACGCTGGTATCAACAAGGATTTGCCAGTCTCAACCAGAACCTCGCCGAATACCTCGCCGAAGAATCACGCACCCTCGTCGGGCAGCGCGAAGCCGAAGCGCGGTTCAGCGAACTGGACCGGATCAAACTTGATCTGGAACGTCTCGAGGCGCGTTTCGAGCGCCTTTCCCGATCCCTCGACCCAAGCGATAACGCATGAAGCTGCTTGCCGTCCGCCGTCTGTTGCGCATCCAGCGCGTCGTGATCCGCTACCGCCTCGATGACCTGCTGTTCGATCTGCCGCTGCCCTGGTTCCTCCTGGCGCTGCGCTTTGTGCTGCCGTGGCGCTGGTTTGCGCGCAAGCCGCTGGATCTGAGCCGGGGTGCGCGTTTACGCCTGGCATTGCAGGATCTGGGGCCGATTTTCATCAAGTTCGGGCAGATTCTCTCGACCCGTCGCGACCTGCTGCCGGAAGACATCGCCGATGAACTGATGCTGCTGCAGGATCGCGTGCCGCCATTCGATTCGCAGGTTTCAATCAAGCTGATCGAAGAGCAACTGGGCAGAAAGATCGACGAAGTCTTCAGCCGCTTCGACGTCAAACCACTGGCCTCGGCCTCGGTCGCACAGGTACATGCCGCGCAACTGAAAACCGGCGAAGAAGTGGTGGTCAAAGTCATCCGCCCGGGCCTGAAGCGGGTGATCGCGCAGGATCTGGCATGGCTGTTCATCCTCGCCCGCGCCGCCGAAAAAGTATCGGCGGATGCCCGTCTGCTGCACCCGGTGGACGTGGTTCAGGATTACGAAAAAACCATCTACGACGAACTCGATCTGCTGCGCGAGGCGGCCAACGCCAGCCAGTTGAAGCGCAACTTCGAAGGCTCGCCGCTGCTCTACGTGCCGCAAGTCTATTGGGACTGGTGCCGGCCGAAAGTGCTGGTGATGGAGCGTATCTACGGGATTCAGGTGACGGATCTGGCGACCCTCGCCGACCAGCGCACCGACATGAAAATGCTCGCCGAACGCGGCGTGGAGATCTTCTTCACCCAAGTATTCCGCGACAGTTTCTTCCACGCCGACATGCACCCGGGCAACATCTTCGTCAGCACGGTCAACCCGTGGAGCCCGCAGTACATCGCGATCGACTGCGGCATCGTCGGCAGCCTGACCCCCGAGGATCAGGATTACCTGGCACGCAACCTGTTCGCCTTCTTCAAGCGTGACTACCGCCGCGTGGCGCAACTGCACATTGATTCGGGCTGGGTGCCGGCAGAAACCAAACTCAACGAATTCGAAGCGGCGATCCGTACCGTGTGCGAGCCGATCTTCGAAAAACCATTAAAAGATATTTCATTTGGCCAGGTGCTGATGCGCCTGTTCCAGACGGCGCGGCGCTTCAACATGGAAGTGCAGCCGCAGTTGGTGCTGCTGCAAAAGACGTTATTGAACATCGAAGGCCTCGGCCGTCAGCTGTACCCGGATCTGGATCTGTGGAACACCGCGCAGCCGTTCCTAGAACGCTGGATGCGCGAGCGCGTCAGCCCGAAAACCTTGATCGGCAACGTGCAGAGCCAGTTCGAACAGTTGCCGCACCTGGCCAATATGGCCCGCGACCTGCTCGAACGCATGTCCCAGCCACATGCCAACGACCCACCGCCACCGTGGCACAAACGCAAGGACGACTGGTTCCTGCGCCTGCTTGGCAGTGCCCATCTGGCGGGCGGTACGGTCCTCGCCGCCGGTGGCCCACTGAACGAGCTGGGGCATTGGCCTGCGGGGATCATGGTGGCTGTCGGCTTGTATCTGGTCGTTCGCCGATAGCCAGTTCCATGATCGGCTGGCACACTGTTTCAACGCCTGAACCCGACTATTAGAAGTGCGGGTTCGCTGTCGGAGTCGAAGATGAAAAACTGGCTGGACGAGATCAAGTGGGACGCTGATGGCCTGGTGCCGGCGATTGCCCAGGATCACAAGACCGGACGCGTGCTGATGATGGCCTGGATGAACCGCGAAGCGCTGGAACTGACAGCCGCGGAAAACCGTGCCATCTACTGGTCACGTTCCCGTGGCAAGCTGTGGCGCAAGGGCGAAGAGTCCGGCCACGTACAGACCCTGCATGAAATGCGTCTGGACTGTGACGCCGACGTGATCATCCTGATGGTTGAACAGATCGGCGATATTGCTTGCCATACCGGCCGTCAAAGCTGCTTTTACCGTGTCTTCGAAAACGGCGACTGGAAAACAGTCGACCCGGTACTCAAAGACCCGCAAGCCATCTATTGCGCAGGACACAAACATGAGTGACACCCTGACCCGTCTGGCCGAAGTGCTCGAAGAGCGCAAAGGCGCCGCTGCCGACAGCTCGTATGTGGCTAGTCTGTATCACAAGGGTCTGAACAAGATTCTGGAGAAAGTCGGCGAAGAGTCGGTCGAAACCATTATTGCCGCCAAGGACGCCGCCATCAGCGGTGATTGCAGCGACGTGATTTACGAGACCGCCGACCTGTGGTTCCACAGCATGGTCATGCTCGCCCAACTGGGGCAGCATCCGCAGGCTGTGCTCGATGAACTGGATCGTCGCTTCGGTCTGTCCGGACACGTCGAGAAAGCCTCGCGTCCGTCCGCCTGAACAACTTTGAGAGAGGAACTGCAACATGGGCATTTTTGACTGGAAACACTGGATCGTCATTCTGGTAGTCGTGGTGCTGGTGTTCGGCACCAAGAAACTGAAAAACCTCGGCACCGACGTGGGTGAGTCGATCAAGGGCTTTCGCAAAGCCATGAACGACGACGAGAAGCCAGCCGCCGATCCAACCGTGACGCCTGCGCAACCGGTGCCACCAGTGCAGCCGCAAGCCACCGCTCAGACCAATGCGCCGCACACCATCGACGTGCAGGCACAGAAAGTTGAAGAGCCGATCCGCAAAGACGTGTGAGCACTGACTAATGTTTGGTATCAGCTTCACTGAACTGCTGCTCGTCGGCCTCGTTGCCCTGCTGGTGCTGGGCCCCGAGCGACTGCCGGGCGCTGCACGCACCGCCGGCCTGTGGGTCGGGCGACTGAAGCGCAGCTTCAACGCGATCAAACAGGAAGTTGAACGTGAAATCGGCGCTGACGAAATCCGTCGGCAACTGCACAACGAGCACATTCTGTCGCTGGAGCAGGAGGCGCGGAAGATCTTCACGCCGGTTCAGCAGGAACCGACACCGGTTGAACATGTGGGTGAGCAGACGATTCACACCCCTGCCGCAGTCGCTCCGTTGACACCTGCACCCGTTGCCACACAGGCAGAAACGGTGCCCGCTGCAGCAGAAACCTCGGTTGAACACGTTGCTCCAGCCGCCGCGCCCGTAGCGCTGGCCCCTCACGACCCCACATTGCCGCCGCGAGCCCCATGAGCGATCTTCCCGAAAACGACCAGCACATGCCGCTGGTTTCGCACCTCACCGAGTTGCGCACCCGTCTGCTGCGTTGCGTGGCGGCGATTTTCATCATCTTCGCCGGGTTGTTCGCGTTCACCCAGCAGATCTACACCTTCGTCTCGACGCCGCTGCGCCAGTACCTGCCGGTGGGCGCGACGATGATTGCCACCGACGTGTCGTCGCCGTTCCTGACGCCGTTGAAGCTGACGATGATGGTTTCGCTGTTCCTCGCGATTCCGGTGATTCTGCATCAGATCTGGGGCTTCATCGCGCCAGGCCTGTACAAGCATGAGAAGCGCATTGCCGTACCGCTGCTGGTTTCCAGCATCCTGCTGTTCTACACCGGCATGGCCTTCGCCTATTACTTCGTGTTCCCGCTGATTTTCAAATTCTTCGCCGCCGCCACCCCGGCCGGCGTGGAAATGATGACCGACATCGCCAGCTATCTCGATTTCGTCATGACGCTGTTCTTCGCCTTCGGGGTGGCGTTCGAAATCCCGGTGGCCGTGGTGCTGCTGGTGTGGATCGGCGTGGTCGACGTCAAATACCTGAAGAAGATCCGCCCGTACGTGATCATCGGCTGCTTCGTGGTCGGCATGATCCTCACCCCGCCGGACATTTTCTCCCAGACCCTGCTGGCCGTGCCGATGTGGATGCTATTTGAAATCGGCATTTTGTTCGGCAGCCTGGTCAGCAAGCGCGAACGCCCGGAAGAAGCAGCCGACGATCACAACGACCCGCCGCCAGCGACCCAGGCATGAACCTGCTGCTGCTCGAAGAGGCCGATTTCATTGCGCCCGACCGTGTGGTGCTGCGTGATCGTCGCCTGACCCATATGCAGGAAGTTCACCGCTCGGAAGTCGGTGACAGCCTGCGGGTCGGGCGTATAGACGGGTTGATGGGTTCGGCCGAGTTGTTGCGCCTGGAAGCGGGTGAAGCTGAGTTGCGCGTCACCCTCGACCAACCGCCACCGGCCAAGCTGCCACTGACATTGGTGCTGGCCCTGCCCCGCCCGAAAATGCTCCGTCGGGTGTTCCAGACCGTGGCGACCATGGGCGTGTCGAAAGTGATTCTGGTCAACAGCTACCGCGTCGAAAAGAGCTTCTGGCAGACGCCGTTTCTTGAACCGCAAGCGATCCGCGAACAATTGATCCTCGGCCTCGAACAGGCCCGGGATACCGTCCTGCCGCACATCATCATCGAGAAACGCTTCAAACCATTTGTCGAAGACCGTCTGCCAGCCATCACCAACGGCACTCTCGGCCTGGTCGGCCATCCCGGCAACTACCCGCCGTGCCCACGCGCACTCAACGAACCGGTGACCCTGGCGATCGGTCCCGAAGGTGGCTGGATCCCTTACGAAATCGATCTGCTGGCCAAATCCGGCCTGCAACCGGTGCAACTGGGTGAGCGCATTTTGCGGGTTGAAACCGCCGTGACCGCCCTGCTCGCCCGCCTGTTCTAAATTCGCCACATCCCCTGTGGCGGACAAATGGCGTTACAGATTGCCATCACCCAGCCGATACAGTTCCCATAAGTCCAATGAGTGGTCTGAGGGAGTCGTCGCATGTACCGTTGGTTAGCCGAGAGTCTTGGAAACGTCAGCGTCAAACGCAAGCTGGGAATCGGTTTCGGCCTGGTGCTGTTGCTGACGCTGTTGATCACCTTCACCGGCTGGACCGGCATGAGCGGCATCATCAGCCGTGGCGACAAGCTTGGTTTCATCTCCGGCCTAAACGAGCTGACCAAGGATCTGCGCCTGGCGCGCCTGGACTATGAAGCCCGTCGTGGCGAACAAGGTCCCGGCACAGTCAACGAACTGCTTGGCAAACTCGACAGCGGCCTGCAAACCGCTCGCACCCTGATCGAGCAACCCTCCGATGCGGCAATGGTCGATCAGCAACTGGCCGCCGTCGCCGAATACAAACGCGCCTTTGCCGACATGACCCAGGCCACCGTTCAGCGCGAAGACGCCCGCAGCAAGCTTGGCGCCAATGCCGACAACGCCGTGGCGAAGATTTCGGAAGTTGAAAAATCCATGCTGCAGGGCGACAGCGTCGCCCAATTCAACAGCGTGATCGAACTGAGCAAACTGCTGCAGCAGGCGCGCTATCAGGTGCGCGGCTACACCTACAGCGGCAAGGCCGATGCTGAGCAGCCGGCGCTAGACGCCATCGACAATGCGCTGAAAAATCTCGAGAGCCTGCCATCGAAGCTGCCGGAACAGCACATCGCCAACCTGCAGCAGGCCACTGACTCAATCAAGGCCTATCGCGCAGCGGTCGCCCAGTTCCGCGACTCCCAGATCAACACCGCCAAGGCCAAGGCAATCATGTCGGCTCAGGGCGACATCCTCCTCGACGTGAGCAAAAAACTCACCGAATCCCAGACCATCGTGCGCGACACCGATGCCGCACACGCCAAGAACATGCTGATCATCGCCACCCTGCTGGCGGTAGCTTTCGGCCTGCTGGCTGCGTGGGCGATCACCCGACAGATCATCATTCCGTTGAATCAGACCCTGCAGGTCGCCGAACGCGTGGCGGCCGGCGATCTGACCCACAACCTCGTCTCGCTGCGTCGCGATGAACTGGGCCAATTGCAACGCTCGATGCAGAGCATGACCCAAGGCCTGCGCGAGTTGATCGGTGGCATCAGCGAAGGCGTCACCCAGATCGCCAGCGCTGCCGAAGAACTGTCGGCCGTGACCGAGCAGACCAGCGCCGGGGTCAACAATCAGAAGATCGAGACCGACCAGGTCGCCACCGCCATGAACGAAATGGCCGCCACCGTGCAGGAAGTCGCGCGCAACGCCGAAGAGGCTTCCGAAGCCGCCGTTGCCGCCGACCAGCAGGCCCGCGAAGGCGATAAGGTGGTGGGTGAGGCGATCACCCAGATCGAACGCCTGGCCGTTGAAGTGGGCCACTCCACCGAAGCCATGGGCGAACTTAAACGCGAAAGCGACAAGATCGGCAGCGTGCTCGACGTGATCAAATCCGTGGCCCAGCAAACCAACCTGCTGGCGCTCAACGCGGCAATCGAAGCGGCGCGTGCGGGCGAGGCCGGCCGTGGCTTCGCGGTGGTTGCTGACGAAGTGCGCAGCCTTGCCCAGCGCACGCAGAAGTCCACCGAAGAGATCGAAGAACTGATCGTAGGCCTGCAAAACGGCACCCAGCAAGTGGCGACGATCATGGACAACAGCCGCAGCCTGACTGACAGCAGCGTGGAGTTGACCCGCCGCGCCGGTGGCTCACTGGAAAGCATCACCCGCACCGTATCGGCGATTCAGGCGATGAACCAGCAGATCGCGGCAGCAGCCGAGCAGCAGAGCGCCGTGGCCGAAGAGATCAACCGTAGCGTGCTGAACGTGCGTGATGTGTCGGATCAGACCTCGGCGGCGAGTGAAGAGACAGCAGCGTCCAGCGTTGAACTGGCGCGGTTGGGCACGCATTTGCAGATGCTGGTGGGCCGATTCAAGGTTTGAGGTCACTGATCTGCCTCGGCTCGCTTCGGACCGAGGTAATGTTATCGCTAGCAAGCCGGCCCACAGGTGAATGAGTCGATCACAACGGTTGTGTTCGACTCATTCACTGTGGCTTACCTAGGCTATGGGACTTTTCAGTGCCATAAAAAACCCCGCTTTCGCGGGGTTTTCTCATCAGGCCGGCTGAGCCTGAAGACTCACCGGTCGCAGCGGCAGCAGCGGGGCGTGCGGATCGGCTTTCACCGATGCGCGCCAGGCATTGAGCCACTCGGCGTGACCGTCGGCCCAGACCTGCTCATGCAGACGCGCCAAAGCGACCGGATCGCTCAGCAGTTGCAGGCGATCATGGTTACTCAGCGCCGCCGGGCCAACCTTCAGTGCGTGACGCACACGCTCCTGACGCAGCCACTCGATCGGCTCGGCCTGGCCGTGACGGGCCGTCGCCAGCGAGCACGCCAGAGCGTTCTGCTGCGGGTCGACCACGGCGCGGACAAAGCCGTCGTTCAGTGCGTGCCAGCGGTTTTCGTGGGTGTACTGATCGGTGGCCAGCAGCGCCTGTGGCGGATTGTATTCCTCAGGGATGAGGAACAGGCTCTCGTCACGGGACTTCAAGCCCAGACCCACACGACTGGAAATCACCGACACCGGGATCGACAGCATCAGCGAACCGACGATAGGCACCAGCCACCACAGGAAGCTTGGGTTCAGCCAGATCACCAACAGCGCCCAGCAGAAACCCAGCAGCGTTTGCGGCCCGTGGCGCTTGACCGCCTCGCTCCATGGCGTGGAGTCGTCGTCACGCTGTGGCGAGTTCCAGGTGGCGGCCCAGCCCAGGAACGCGGCCAGAACAAAACGGGTGTGGAAAATCATCCGCACCGGCGCCAGCAGCATGGAGAACAGCATTTCCAGCAGCATCGACAGCGTCACCTTGAACTTGCCGCCGAACTCTTTCGCGCCCTTGGCCCAGATCAGGATGATGCTCAACAACTTCGGCAGGAACAGCAGCACGATGGTGGTCGAGAACAACGCGATTGCCTTTTCCGGGTGCCATTGCGGCCACAGCGGATAGAGCTGACGCGGTTCAAGGAAGTACTGAGGTTCCATCAGCGTGTTCACCGCCAGCAGCGCGGTCGACAGCACCAGGAAGAAGAACCACAACGGTGCCGACAGGTACGACATCACGCCCGTCAGGAACACCGCACGGTGCACCGGGTGCATGCCCTTGACCAGGAACAGTCGGAAGTTCATCAGGTTGCCGTGGCACCAGCGACGGTCACGCTTGAGTTCGTCGAGCAGGTTGGGCGGTAACTCTTCGTAGCTGCCCGGCAGGTCGTAGGCAATCCACACGCCCCAGCCGGCACGACGCATCAGCGCCGCTTCAACGAAGTCGTGAGACAGGATTGCCCCAGAGAACGCACCTTTGCCCGGCAACGGCGCCAAGGCGCAGTGGTCGATGAACGGCTTCATGCGGATGATCGCGTTGTGACCCCAGTAATGGGATTCACCCAACTGCCAGAAGTGCAGACCGGCAGTGAACAACGGGCCATACACGCGGGTCGCGAACTGCTGCATGCGCGCATACAGGGTGTCCATGCCCGACGCACGAGGCGCGGTCTGGATAATCCCGGCGTCCGGCGTGGCTTCCATCAAGCGCACCAGACTGGTCAGGCACTCGCCGCTCATGACCGAGTCGGCGTCGAGCACGACCATGTACTTGTAGTCACCGCCCCAGCGACGGCAGAAGTCGTCGAGGTTGCCGCTCTTGCGTTTCACACGACGGCGACGGCGGCGATAGAAGATCTTGCCGAAGCCTTTGGCTTCACGGCAGACGTCCAGCCAGGCTTGTTGCTCGGCCACGCAGATGTCGGTGTCGTTACTGTCACTGAGCACGAAGAAGTCGAAACGATCCAGATCACCGGTGGCGGCAACCGATTCGAAGGTGGCGCGCAGACCGGCAAATACCCGGGGCACGTCTTCGTTGCAGATCGGCATCACCAGCGCGGTACGGGCGTCTTTGGCAATCGGCTCGTTGCCGGCGCTTTTGCCGGAGATGCGGTATTTATCGTGACCGGTGAGCAACTCGAGGAAGCCCATCAACGCGGTCCAGAAACCGGCCGACACCCAGCAGAACAGAATCCCGAACAGAATCAGGATGCTGGTTTGCAGCGCATACGGCAGCACTTGCGTGGCGGTTTGCAGCAGCGGCTGGTGCAGGACTTCGTCGAGGTCGACGAACGACCAACCCTGGTACGGCATGATGCCTTTCATGTACCAGCCGGCGACGATGGTCTGGCCGAGCATCAGCAGCAACAGAATGTAGCGACGGATCGAACCGACGGTGCGCCAGCGCGCGGCCGGCAGCACGTTTTCGTCTTTGGGCGGTTGCGGCGGGTTGGTGCGGCCGGTCAGGCGGCGCCAGCCACGCACCAGAACATTGGTACGCCAAGGCTCCGGCACGACTTTGGTGCGACGAATCGGCGGCGTGGCCTTGAGACTGACCCGGCCGCTGGCGTCGAGCACCAGCATTTGCGCATCTTCCAGCGCTTCAGCCGTGCTCAGGGTCAGGCGCTTGCCGACCGAAGCCTGGGCGGCTTCGGTCGGCGCGTCGAACGTCGAGGACGATAGGCGTTCATGCAGCTCGCTGAACGACTGGCAGCCCGCGAGTTCCGCGCGCTGCTCGTCGGTCATCGGCAGATGCGCCAGATACTCGGACAGAGTCTCTGGCTGTACTTGAGAGTTACTCATCGGCAGGCAACTGATAGCTCCAGGTCTCGGTCAGGACTTCTTCAGTCGGTGCCGATTCCGGTGTGGCTGGGGCCGCGTCCGCAGCGGCTGGCTGCTTGGCGTCTTTGTTGGCCTTGTCCTTGGCCTCTGCGTCTGGCTTGGCATCTGCCTGTTTGGCCTCGGCTGCCTTGGCTTCCTTGTCGGCTTTCGCTTGTTGCTTGGCGGCAATCTTGTCGGCCTTGGCAACGGACGAGTTAGACGTCGGCACCGCAGACTTGGCCAGATCAGCGGTTACCACTGGCTGCACCAGTGCGGCACGCATCTCGGTCGACTTGCTCGCATCCTTGATTTTCATCCGCAGGGTCAAGCGCCAGCCCTTGGTTTCAGGGTTGTAGCGCACGCTGTTTTCAACCAGTTCGGCGTTGTCACCGACGCTGACCTGGCTGCGAACGTCAGCGTCCGGGGCCAGCGCCGCCAGCGATGGACCTTCAAAGTCGACCAGGTAGGCAACGCTGCCATCGGGCTGACGGATCAGGTTCGATTGCTTGACGTCACCGGTCGAACGCAGCGTCTGCGCAACCCAGGCGCTGTCCGGCGCGTGAATCGCGGCTTCATCCATGGTCCAGTGCATGCGGTAGGCGAAGTCCAGCGGCTGGCCCGGCTCCGGCATTTTTTCCGGGCTCCAGAACGCAACGATGTTGTCGTTGGTTTCGTCGGCGGTCGGAATCTCTACCAGATCAACGGTGCCCTTGCCCCAGTCGCCCTTCGGCTCGATCCAGGCGCTTGGGCGCTTGTCGTAGCGGTCGTCGAGGTCTTCGTAGTGGCTGAAGTCACGGCCACGTTGCAGCAGACCGAAACCGCGCAGGTTGTCGACGCTGAAATTGCTCACGGCCAAGTGTTTAGGGTTGTTCAGCGGACGCCAGATCCACTCGCCGTTACCGGCATGGATCGACAGACCGCTGGAGTCGTGCAGTTCACGGCGGTAGTTGAGGACTTTGGACGGCTGGTTCGCGCCGAACAGGAACATGCTGGTCAACGGGGCGATGCCCAGTTTGCCGACCTTGTCACGCAGGAACATCTGCGCCTTGACGTCGACAATGGTGTCGCTGCCCGGACGCAGGATCAGACGATAGGCACCGGTGGCACGCGGCGAATCCAGCAGGGCGTAGATCACCAGATGCTTGTCAGCCGGCTTCGGCTGTTCAATCCAGAACTCGCGAAAACGCGGAAACTCTTCGCCCGACGGCAACGCGGTATCGATGGCCAGGCCACGAGCCGAAAGACCGTAGGTGTGACCCTTGCCGACGACGCGGAAGTAGCTCGCGCCCAGCATGGTCATGATTTCGTCTTGCTTGTCGGCCTTGTTGATCGGGTACAGCACACGGAAACCGGCATAACCCAGTTTATCGGTGGCCTTAGGATCGAATTTCAGATCGCCGAAATCGAAACGCGAAGGGTCGTATTTGATCTCTTCGACGGTGTTAGCCGTGATTTCGTTGATTTTCACCGGTGTATCGAAGTGCATACCCTGGTGATAGAAGGACAGTTTGAACGGGGTCTTCTGATCAGCCCACTCAGCCTTTTCGGTGAGGAAGCGGATTTTCTGATAGTCCGCGAATTTCATGTCGCGGAATTCGTTCGGCAGGTTGCTGCGGGGGGCTTCGAACTTCTGTCCGGCCAGCTCTTTAGCCTTGGCCGATACATCGTCAAGATTGAACGCCCAAAGCTGACCGGCGCTGAGCAGGCACAGGAGCGCGGAGCCCGCTACCAAAGCACTTCGAACGCGTTTGGCAGACAATTTTGCTGCATTACAGGGACTAACAATCACGAGCAACCCTCGCCGAAAACAGATCAAAAAACCAACGGCCAGCTATCTATATGCCAGGTTGGCGAGCATTGTTCCGACTCCGCTGGGGCAAAATGATTCCCCAATCGGATCCAGACAAGTCTCTACCTAAGTCAAAAATGGACCAACGAACGCTGATCCCCATAGCGCGCGATTATCTAGTAGCCCGCATGACAACGCATCAGGGGTAACAAAGTATTTATCGCGAAAACACCCTAAAAACAGTCGAAATTTCCTAAAGAAGGTGTTTCAGGTGCTTTTAGGTCTGTAACAAAAAGGTAACCGGGCCATCGTTGACCAAATGCACCTGCATATCAGCGCCGAATCTACCTGATGCCACAGTGCCATGCACCTGTTTCGCTTTGCTTAATAGATAGTCGAACAATTCCTCGCCCAGAGCCGGTGGCGCCGCCGTTGAAAAGCTCGGCCGCAACCCGCTTTTGGTGTCGGCGGCCAGGGTGAACTGAGAGACCAGCAGCAACCCGCCACCCACGTCCGCCAAGGACAAATTCATCTTGCCCTCGGCGTCACTGAATACCCGATAGTTAAGCAGCTTATGCAGAAGTTTGTCGGCGCTGACACGCGTGTCGTCGGGTTCGATCGCCACCAGGACCAGCAACCCCTGATCGACCGCACCCACTACCTCGCCCGCCACCTCTACTCGAGCGCCACGCACTCGCTGTAACAGGCCCTTCATGCTTCTTCGGGCGACAGGTCGAGCAGGCGCTGCGCCATTTGACCGGCGGCACGCACCAGCGCGTCGGTGATGCCCGGTTCGGACGCGGCATGACCGGCGTCGCGAATCACCTGCAACTCGCTGTTCGGCCACGCCTGATGCAGTTCCCAGGCGTTATCCAGTGGGCAGATCACATCGTAACGACCGTGAATGATCACGCCCGGCAAGTGAGCAATCTTGCCCATGTCGCGAATCAGTTGGTTCGGTTCAAGAAAGGCATTGTTGGTGAAGTAGTGGCACTCGATCCGCGCAATCGACAGCGCGCGTTGCGGTTCGCAGAACCGATCGACCACCAGCGGGTTCGGCCGCAGGGTCGCGGTGCGCCCTTCCCAGGTCGACCAGGCTTTGGCCGCGTGCATCTGGGCGATCTGGTCGTTACCCGTGAGGCGTTTGTGGAAGGCGCTGAGCAGATCATCGCGCTCGTCCAGCGGAATCGGCGCGATGTAGTCCTGCCAGTAATCGGGGAACAGGCGGCTGGCGCCAGCCTGATAGAACCACTCGATTTCCTGCGGGCGGCAGAGAAAGATCCCGCGCAGGATCAAGCCATGCACGCGCTCCGGGTGAGTTTGTGCATAGGCCAGCGCCAGGGTCGAACCCCACGAACCACCGAACAGCACCCATTTTTCGATGCCCAGGTGCTGGCGGATGCGCTCAAGGTCGGCGACCAGATCCCAAGTGGTGTTGTTTTCCAGGCTGGCGTGCGGGGTGGAGCGTCCGCAACCGCGCTGGTCGAAAGTGACGATGCGGTACAGGTTCGGATCGAAATAGCGTCGGCTCTGAGCGTCGCAACCGGCGCCAGGGCCGCCGTGGATGAACACGACCGGCAAGCCTTGCGGTGAACCGCTCTCGTCGACATACAACGTATGCGTGTCATCGACAGCCAGATCGTGCCGGGCGTAAGGTTTGATCTGCGGGAACAAAGTCTGCATTGCGCGCTCCGTAAGGGGTCGAGGTCATCCCTGGGGGGACTTCTATTATTCTGCCGTTGGGCATCATAAACCCGATTTACGTCAATAAGCATGCCTGTGCACTACCGCGATTTTTCTGCTGCATATAAAACATGTGGGAGCGGGCTTGCTCGCGAAGAGGCCGTATCAGTCGACATCAATATTGACTGTTCCGACGCCTTCGCGAGCAAGCCCGCTCTCACAGGGGATGGTGTTGTTACTTGAGAGCGTGTTTCTGGCCCCAGGCAATAAAGTGCTGTAGCAGCGCCTTGAGGACCACCCGCGTCGGCTCGGCCAAGTCGGCGCGATAGCGGAACGGCTCGAACTCTTCCATGTAGGTGCACTGGCACAGTTCCAGTTGCACGGCGTGGATGTTCTCGGCCGGGTTGCCGTAATGGCGGGTGATGTGGCCGCCCTTGAAGCGTCCGTTCAGGACGTGGCTGTACTCGCCGTGGCGAGCGCAGATCGCTTCCAGTTCCGTGGCCAGTTGCCGATCACAACTGGCGCCATTGAAGGTGCCGAGGTTGAAGTCCGGCAGTTTGCCGTCGAACAGGTGCGGGATGATCGAGCGGATCGAATGCGCGTCGAACAGCAACGCGTAACCGAACTCGGCCTTCAGCCGCGCCAGTTCTTCCTGCAAGGTGCGGTGGTACGGCGTCCAGATCTGCTCCAGGTAAGTCGCGCGCTCTTCTTTCGAACGCTCCTGGCCTTCCTTGAACAACGGGATGCCATCGAACAAAGTCGCGGGATACAGCCCGGTGGTGGCGCCGGCGTACAGCGGTTTGTCGTCGGACGGCCGGTTCAGGTCGATGACGAAACGCGAGTACTCGGCCGCCAGGGTGCTGGCGCCGAGTTCTTCGGCGAAGTCATAGAGCTGCGGAATGTGCCAGTCAGTGTCCGGCCGGCTTTGCGCATCCGGGATCAGGCCAGCCTCGACAGCAGGCGTCAGGCGCAGACCGGCGTGAGGCATGCTGATCAACAGCGGCACACGACCTTGTTTGAAATTCAGAACCTTATCCACAACCGTTCTCCTACAGACTTGATTCGACGCCGTGACGCACGACGCGTTTGTCCAGATCACCACCGAGCCAATAGGCCAGATCCGCCGGACGATCAATGTGCCAGGCGACGAAATCCGCGACCTTGCCGACTTCCAGCGAACCGTGGGTGTCAGCCATGCCCAGCGCTTGCGCGGCATGAATCGTCGCGCCGGCCAGCGCTTCTTCCGGTGTCATGCGAAAACAGGTGCAGGCCATGTTGAGCATCAGGCGCAACGACAGCGCTGGCGAAGTGCCGGGGTTGAGGTCGCTGGCGATGGCGATCTTCACCTTGTGCTTGCGCAGGGCTTCCATCGGCGGCAATTGGGTTTCACGCAGGAAGTAGAACGCGCCCGGCAGCAGCACCGCGACCGTGTCGGATTCGGCCATGGCGATGGCGTCGGCTTCGTCCATGAACTCCAGGTGATCGGCCGACAACGCGTGGTAGCGCGCCGCCAGGCTGGAGCCGTGCAGCGAGGACAATTGCTCGGCGTGCAGCTTCACCGGCAGACCCAGTTTGTGGGCAGCGATGAACACGCGTTCAACCTGTTCCGGCGAGAACGCCAGGTATTCGCAAAACGCATCCACGGCATCAACCAAACCTTCGGCGGCCAATGCTGGCAGCATCTGGGTGCAGACCAGATCGATGTAATCGTCAGCGCGTTCCTTGTATTCCGGCGGTAGCGCATGTGCGGCCAGACAGGTGCTGCGCACGCTGATCGGCAGTTCGGCAGCCAGACGCCGAATCACGCGCAGGATCTTGCGCTCATTGGCCAGATCGAGGCCGTAGCCAGATTTCATCTCGACCGTGGTCACGCCGTCACGCATCAGGCTTTTCAAGCGTTTGGCGGCACTGGCGAACAATTCGTCTTCGCTCGCTTCGCGGGTGGCACGCACGGTGCTGGCGATGCCGCCGCCGGCCGCGGCGATCTCGGCGTAGCTAACGCCTTGCAGGCGCTTTTCGAACTCGCCGCTGCGGTTGCCGCCGAACACCGTGTGGGTGTGGCAGTCGATCAGGCCGGGGGTGACCCACGCGCCTTGCAAGTCATTGACCGCCGGGTATTCGCCGGATGGCAATTGATTGCGCGGGCCGATCCACTCGATGTGCGCACCGGACGTCACGATGGCCGCATCCTCGATGATCGAGTAGACGCCTTGCGCCATGGTTGCGACGTGGCAGTGTTGCCAGAGGGTTTTCATCCCAAGTCCTCGTCTTGTTCAAAATCGATTCGCGAGCAAGCCCGCTCCCACATTTGGAATGCGTTCCCCTGTGGGAGCGGGCTTGCTCGCGAAAAGGCCATCACAGGCTCGGCAAAAGCTTGGCTGGAACCAGCTCGCTCAAGCAACGCGATGCCAACAACTCAGTCGCGGCATTGATGTCCGGCGCAAAGAACCGATCTTTCTCATAGAACGGCACTTCCTTACGCAAAATCGCCCGGGCCTGTTCTAACTTCGCCGAGGTTTTCAGACCGTTACGCAAGTCCAGCCCCTGGGCCGCCGCCAGCCATTCCACCGCGAGAATCCCGCGGGTATTCTCGGCCATTTCCCACAGACGCTTGCCGGCCGCCGGGGCCATCGAGACGTGGTCTTCCTGGTTGGCCGAAGTTGGCAGGCTGTCCACCGAGTGCGGATGGGACAGCGCCTTGTTTTCGCTGGCCAGTGCCGCCGCCGTCACCTGGGCGATCATGAAACCAGAGTTCACGCCGCCATTGGCCACCAGGAACGGCGGCAGTTGCGACATGTGCTTGTCCATCATCAGCGAGATGCGGCGTTCGCTCAGCGAGCCGATTTCAGCGATGGCCAGGGCCATGTTGTCAGCGGCCATGGCCACCGGTTCGGCGTGGAAGTTACCGCCGGAAATCACATCGCCTTCAGCGGCGAACACCAACGGGTTATCCGACACGGCGTTGGCTTCGATCGCCAGCACTTCAGCCGCTTGACGGAACTGGGTCAGGCACGCGCCCATGACTTGCGGCTGGCAGCGCAGCGAGTAAGGGTCTTGAACCTTTTCACAGTTCTGGTGCGAGTCGGACACTTCGCTGCGCTCACCGAGCAGATCACGGTAAGCGGCAGCCGCGTCGATCTGGCCTTTCTGGCCACGGGCGGCGTGGATACGCGCGTCGAACGGCGAGCGCGAGCCGAGCACCGCTTCAACCGTCAAACCGCCCAGCGCCAGGGCGCCAGCGAACAGGTCTTCACCTTCAAACAGACCGCGCAACGCATACGCAGTAGACACCTGAGTACCGTTAAGCAGCGCCAGACCTTCCTTCGCCGCCAACGTCAGCGGTGTCAGACCGGCGACTTTCAGCGCTTCGGTCGCCTCCATCCACTCGCCCTTGTACCGTGCCTTGCCCTCGCCCAGCAGCACCAGCGACATGTGCGCCAATGGCGCCAGATCGCCTGAAGCCCCGACCGAACCTTTCAGCGGAATGTGCGGATAAACCTCGGCGTTGATCAGCGCGATCAGCGCATCGATCACCACACGGCGGATGCCGGAGAAACCACGGCTGAGGCTGTTGACCTTGAGCACCATAACCAGCCGCACCAGCGCATCGCTGATCGGCTCACCGACACCGGCGGCGTGGGACAACACCAGCGAACGCTGAAGGTTTTCCAGGTCTTCGCTGGCGATGCGGGTCGAGGCCAGCAGGCCGAAACCGGTGTTGATGCCGTAGGCCGTGCGATTCTCGGCGAGGATCTGCTCGACGCAGGCGACGCTGGCTTCGATCTGTGCCGAGGCGCTGTTGTCGAGGCTCAGCTTGACCGGGTTTTGAAAAACGTCACGCAATTGGGCCAGGCTCAGTTGGCCGGGGATCAGGTTTAGCGCAGTCATTTAAATGCTCCTTTTGAGAGTTTGTTATTAACTACCAGTCGCTCCGGAGCATTCCGTTATCCGTCGTTTCTCGTCTTTTGGACGATCCACGCCTTGGCACGCTGGTATGGGTAATGGTCAGTGCAGATTCGGTAATACGTTGTGCAGCAAATTCGTGTCTTTCAAAACGCTCGCAGCCGCGGCGATATCCGGCGCCAGCCAGCGGTCCTGATCGTAGGCCGGGACTTTCTCACGCAGCAGTCGCCACGCGATATCAGTGCCCGCGCCAAAGCGCTGCTCCTTGAGGAATTCAAACGCTTGCGCCGCCAGCAGATATTCGATGGCGAGGATCTGCGTGCAGTTTTCCAGGGCGCGATGCAGCTTCAGCGCAGCGTTGGTGCCCATGCTCAGGTGGTCTTCCTGCAAGCCTGAGGTGATGTAGTTGTCGAGCACCGCCGGTTGCGCCAATTGACGGTTTTCGGCGCACAGCGACGCGGCGACGTATTGCACGATCATCATCCCGGAGTTCACCCCCGGGTTGGCCACCAGAAACGCCGGCAAACCACTGACGTGCGGGTTGACCAGACGATCGAGACGACGCTCGGCAATCGAGCCGATTTCGGCCACGGCAATCGCCAGCAAATCCGCGGCCATCGCCACCGACTGACCGTGCGGATTGGCCTGGGACATGACCCGGAAATCGTCCGGCGTACCCAGTAGCAGGGGGTTGTCGGTGCAGCCGTTGAGTTCGGCTTCGACCTGTTTGATTGCGTGTTGCAACTGATCGCGAGCGGCGCCATGCACCTGCGGGATCGAACGGATGCTCAAGGCGTCCTGAGTGCGAATGCCTTTGTTTGAGGCGATCACTTCACTGCCATCCAGTAACGCGCGCAGATTGACGCCAACCTGCTGCATGCCCGGGTGCGGCTTGAGCGCGATGATCTCGGCATCGAACGCCGCAATCTGTCCGCGCTGGGCTTCGAAACTCATCGCGCCGATCACGTCGGCCCATTGCACCAGACGCGTGGCATCGGCAATCGCCAGGCAACTGAGGCCGGTCATGCACGGCGTGCCGTTGACCAGGCACAAACCGTCCTTCGCCCCCAGTTGCACCGGTTGCAGCCCCTCTTCAGCCAACGCCTGTTGCGCAGCAACGATCTGCCCTCGATAGCTGACATTGCCCACGCCCAGCAGCGCAATGCCGATGTGCGCCATGTGGGTCAGGTAACCCACCGAGCCTTGCGACGGCACTTGCGGGGTGATGCCGCGATTGAGCAGCGTCAGCAGTGCTTCGACCACCCGGCGATGCAGGCCGGACTTGCCTTGGCTGAAGTTGCGGACCGCCGCGCAGATGATCGCGCGGGTCTGTTCGTCAGGCAGTACCGGGCCAACGCCGCAGGCGTGGCTGAGCAAGGTGTTGCGCGACAACTGGCTGAGTTGTTCGTCTTTGAGCGAGACGTTGGACAACCCGCCCAGACCGGTATTGACGCCATAAGCGCGCTCACCGCTAACGACGATGCGCTGGACGATGGCCTGGGCGTTTTCGATGCGCGCCCAGGTCTCGCTCGACAGCTCAAGTTGTGCGCCGTGCCGGGCGACGGCGACCACGTCCTGCCAACTCAAAGGGGCGCCGGTGATAACGATTTTTTCAGCCTGGGACATCTAAAACCTCAACCGTAATATTGATGCAGCTTTACCGACGCCTTCACGAGCAACCCCGCTCCCACAGGGGACGCATTCCAAATGTGGGAGCAGGCTTGCTCGCGAAGGGGCCGGACCAGCCAACACAAAACTGCCTAAACCACCGCCGCCCGCCGCTGCACGAAGCGGTCGACATACTCGTCCGCCGGCGAGTGCAGGATCTCGCGTGGCGTGCCGACCTGAATCAGCTTGCCGTCCTTGAGAATTGCAATGCGATTCCCGATACGCACGGCTTCGTCGAGGTCGTGGGTGATGAAGACAATGGTCTTGTGCAGGGTCTTTTGCAGCTCCAGCAACTGGTCCTGCATCTCGGCGCGGATCAGCGGATCGAGGGCGCTGAATGCTTCGTCCATGAGGATGATGTCGGTGTCCGCCGCCAACGCGCGGGCCAGGCCGACACGCTGACGCATGCCGCCGGAAAGCTGATGCGGGTATTTGTTTTCGTAGCCCTTGAGGCCCACGGTGTTGATCCAGTGCAGCGCGCGTTCAGAGCACATCTGCTTGCTCTCGCCGCGCACTTTCAGGCCGTAGGCGACGTTGTCGAGGACGGTCTTGTGCGGCAGCAGGCCGAAGCTCTGGAACACCATGCTGATCTTGTGCCGACGAAATTCGCGCAGGGCATCCATGTCGTATTGCAGGATGTCCACGCCGTCGACCAGGATCGCGCCACTGGTCGGGTCGATCAGGCGATTGAAGTGGCGCACCAGCGTCGATTTGCCGGAACCTGAGAGGCCCATGATCACGAAGATCTCGCCCGTGCCGATGCTCAGCGACAGGTCGTTGACCCCGACCACGCAACCGGTCTCGCTCAGCACCTGATCCTTGGTCTTGCCCTGGCCGACCATGGCCAGTGCATCCTTGGCGCGGTTGCCGAAAATCTTGAAGACGTTTTTGACTTCGATCTTGCTCACGGTTGCGTCGCTCATTTGCTCACCTCATGCCGTGGCCGCCCATACGCTTGGGTAATGCGGTCGATGACCACTGCGAGAATCACGATCGCCAGACCGGCCTCAAGACCGCGCCCGACGTTGAGGGTCTGAATGCCCACCAGTACATCTTCACCCAGACCACGGGCACCGATCAT
>NZ_JBIUWM010000043.1:0-50313 GCF_044743445.1 Pseudomonas sp. NPDC087615
CGGTTGATTCCTACATCGCTGGTGTGACTGCTCCAGCGGGCAAGCGCATGGGCCATGATGGCGCAATCATCTCTGGCGGCAAAGGCACTGCAGACGAGAAATTCGCTGCTCTGCAAGACGCAGGCGTAAAAACCGTGCGTTCGCTGGCAGACATCGGCAAGGCCTTGGCCGAGCTGACTGGTTGGGCTGTCAAGTAAGCCTCGTGCTTAACTGACGCTTCACCAAACAAAGGCCACCTTCGGGTGGCCTTTGTCGTTTCTGGCATTTGAGTCGATGGTGGCTATTTATAGGCATCCGCCCAATTACATGCAAAAACGCGACACGGAAACGTCGCGTATCGGATAGTTCGCCCTCTAACAGTGCGTTTGTAAGCCAAATTCGTTAGGCTAGCCGCCATTTTTGCGTCTGCCGCCCACAAGGCATGCAACGCGCTATACGGGTCAGTCCCATACGGATCGACAGCATTTCCCTAATCCCACAGGGCAATCCCCCTCTAAATTCCGATTCAGTAGTGTGGTATTACCTTAATGAAAGTTTTGAAAGGTCAGGACATCCTGGCACTTGGTTTTATGACATTTGCCCTGTTCGTTGGGGCTGGCAACATTATCTTCCCGCCGATCGTCGGCTTGCAGGCCGGACCTCATGTCTGGATGGCGGCGCTGGGCTTCCTGATCACGGCGGTCGGTTTGCCAGTGGTCACCGTCATTGCGCTGGCCAAGGTCGGCGGCGCAATGGACACGTTGAGCAGCCCGATCGGCAAGATTGCCGGCGGTGTGCTGGCGGCCGCTTGCTACCTGGCGGTCGGCCCGTTGTTCGCCACTCCGCGTACCGCGACCGTGTCGTTCGAAGTCGGTCTGGCGCCACTGACTGGCGAGAGCCCGTTGGCGCTGTTCCTCTATAGCTCGGTTTACTTCCTGTTGGTGTTCTTCATCTCGCTCTATCCGGGCCGTCTGCTCGATACCGTAGGTCGCTTCCTCGCGCCGTTGAAGATCATTGCGCTGGCGGTACTCGGCATCGCTGCATTCGCCTTGCCCGCCGGAGATATCGGTAGCGGTACTCCGGAATATGTGGCTGCACCGTTCTCCCAGGGCTTCATCAATGGTTACCTGACCATGGATACCCTCGGTGCGCTGGTGTTCGGCATCGTCATCGTTAACGCGATCCGCTCCCGTGGTGTCGAGTCGCCTGCGCTGATCACCCGTTATGCGATCATCGCCGGGCTCATTGCCGGCGTCGGTCTGGCGCTGGTGTATATCAGCCTGTTCCGTCTTGGTTCCGGCAGCCACGAAGTGGCCGTTGGTGCCACCAATGGCGCCGCGGTACTGCACGCTTACGTGCAACACACCTTCGGCTCGCTGGGCAGCGGTTTCCTTGCCGTACTGATCTCGTTGGCGTGTCTGGTGACGGCCGTGGGCCTGACCTGCGCGTGTGCCGAATACTTCAGCCGAGTGCTGCCACTGTCCTACAAGACGCTGGTGATCATTCTGGCGGCGTTCTCGCTGCTGGTGTCCAACCTGGGCCTGACCAAGCTGATTGCCTTCTCCATTCCGGTGCTGACCGCGATCTACCCGCCGTGCATCGTTTTGGTAGCGCTGAGCTTCTGCAAAGACTTCTGGCATGAGCATGGCCGCATCATCGGCCCAGTCATGTTGGTGTCCTTCGTGTTTGGCACCATCGACGCTCTGAAAGGCGCCGGCCTGGCCGACTGGCTGCCATCGCAACTGTCGCATCTGCCACTGAGTGAGCAGGGCTTGGCGTGGTTGGTGCCGTGTGTAATGACCCTGGTGGTTGCAGTGATCTGCGATCGCGTGCTGGGCAAGCGTAGTGAAGCCATTGCCTGACGTTTCCTGACCCGCCACAAGCGGGTCTTGGGCGATTAAACAGAAATGCCCCGTATCAATCGATACGGGGCATTTTTTATGGACATCAGGCAGTGTCTTTTTTCCTGAGCTAACGTCGAACGATTACATCGATTTTGGTGGGGGCGAGCAAGCCCGCTTCCCCAGATAAAGTGCTCATATTTGACAAGGAATTGCATGTCGTTCATCCAAGCTAACCTGATCCATTTGCTCGCCGCACTCTGGTTTGTCATCTGCTGGGGCGGTTATACCCGATACGCCAGTTGGAAGGCTCGCGACACCGCCTGCCTGGCCAGTGTGCTGCACCTGTATCGTGAAGACTGGATGCGCCGCATGTTGCTGCGCGACAACCGCATCGCAGACGCTAGCGTGATCGGTAATCTGGAGCGCAATGCCTCGTTCTTCGCCTCCAGTACCCTGATTATTCTTGCCGGTATTCTCACTGTGCTTGGAGCGTCCGAGCGGGCGGTGTCGTTGCTGGCGGATATTCCGATGGTGCAGCAGGCGTCGCAAGGCATGTCAGAGATCAAGTTGCTGTGTCTGGCCCTGGTGTTCGTCTATGCGTTCTTCACGTTCAGTTGGTGCATGCGCCAGTACAACTTTGCGGCGATTTTGGTGGGCTCAGCGCCCATGATCGGTGAGCGACAAGTATCGGAGCAGGAGCGCAAGGCCTTTGCTTTGCGGGCGGCGCGGGTGATTTCGATGGCGGCCAACCAGTTCAACTTTGGCCTGCGCTCCTATTACTTCGGCATGAGCATGCTGGCGTGGTTCGTCAGCCCCTGGCTGTTCATGATGATGAGCGCCGGGGTCGTGGTGGTGTTATACCGCCGCGAATTTCATTCCGACGTCCTCGATGTAATGGTGTATACCCCTACAGAGGCGCCCATCCCCGAGGCGAACAAGGAAGCTGCTTGATGAGTATTCCGTTCTGGTGTGTGTTTATCAGTGCGCTGTTGATTTATATCGCGCGTATGCCGGTGGCCAAGGCCATGAAAGAGCAGGGTGGTTACAACAATCACCTGCCGCGCCAACAACAAGCGCAGCTCACCGGTTACGGCGCCAGGGCGCTGGCGGCTCACCAGAACAGCATCGAAGCGTTCATGTTGTTTGCGGTAGGCGTGCTGATGGCGCATACCACGCAAACGGCGGGTTGGTTGATCGATACATTGGCAATCATTTTTGTAATAGCCCGGATCATCTACCTGTGGTTTTACCTGGCCGATCTGCCGCGACTGCGCAGTCTGGTCTGGGGGATTGGTTTATTGTGTTCGTTGTTATTGATGATTAGTCCGACTTTTAGAACTGTGTTGCTTTAACAGCGCATTACCGAAAAGTGACAGACAAAAGAAAACCCGCACTTGGCGGGTTTTCTTTTTCTGCATCAAGAGGCGATTTATTGCGTCTTGGCAGCTTCGTCTTTTGCAGCTTCGTTCGATTCTGCCTGAGCTTTGGCGGCTTCGGCATTTTCTTTTGCTGCGTCGTTCACTTTATCCTGAGCTTTGCTCATGTCTTGTTGAGCTTGTTCAGCATGTTCGGTGGCATCTTGAGCTTTGTCCTCGGATTTTTTATCGCAGGCAGCGAGACCGAGGGACGCGGTCAACATCAAGGCAATAGCTAAAGTCTTACGCATGGGGTGTTTCTCCTTATGGAAAATAACTACTGGCCTTAAGAACTCACGCCTGAGGGTTAAGTTCCTCATTTGTTTCAGATATATAAGTTTGTTTTGCCACGGAACTTTTGCTGTGTTTCTTACTACGGGTAAATGGGATTAACGAGAGTAATTATCAAATGGCCGAAAACCCCGTTTTTGAGCGTGCGACACGATTCCTGTCGGCGTTGCGTCACTGTCAGGTTCTTGGTTTGCAGGTGCACAGCGCCTCCACCGAAGGGCTCACGGTTATCCTGCCGTACAGCCCGAAAATCGTGGGCAATCCGCAAACCGGAGTGATTCACGGCGGGGCAATTACCTCGTTGATGGACACGGCCTGCGGGATGTCCACTTTGTGTGTACTACCAGAGTTCGAGGTTTGCCCGACTCTTGATCTGCGCATCGACTACATGCACGCCGCTGAACCCGGCAAAGATGTTTATGGCTTCGCTCAGTGCTACCGGGTAACGACCGATGTGATCTTCGCTCGTGGCTTTGCTTATCAGGATGATCCCGAACAGCCGATCGCCCATGTCGTTGGCACGTTCATGCGTATGGGTAAGGGTCTCAGGGGCACCAAAGGTTTCGGCGGTGCGATCAAGGGGGAAGGTCAATGAGTGATGAATTGAAGGATCAACTGCAGCAGGCCCACGAACAGGGTGACTACGCGCCGCTGCTGAAGTTGATCCCCTACGCCGGGCTGATCGGCATCGAATGCTCGCGGGTCGGTGATGAGTTGCTTTTCAAGCTCCCGGCGAACAAGGACAACATTGGTAACCCTTTATTGCCGGCGATCCACGGCGGCGTTATTGCCGGGTTCATGGAGCTGGCCGCTGCCCTGCATTTATTGATTTTTACCGGTGCGCCGGGCGTGCCGAAGATCATCGACTTTTCCCTCGATTACCTGCGAGCCGGGCAATTTCGCGACACCTGGGCCAAGTGCGAGGTCTGCCGGCAGGGGCGGCGAGTCGCGAATGTCGCGGTCACAGCATGGCAAAGCACCGAAAACGAACCGATTGCCACTGCCCGCGCGCACTTCAAAATCGATGACCCCTTGAAATCCTGAACACTGCCCCAAACTCTGATGACAACCCGCCGCAGACCATTCGGGTCGCGGCCAATGCCATCTGATTGGAGTTTGATGACCATGAGTGTGGAAACTCAAAAGGAAACCCTGGGCTTCCAGACCGAGGTGAAGCAACTGCTGCACCTCATGATCCATTCGCTGTATTCCAACAAGGAAATCTTCCTTCGCGAATTGATCTCGAACGCCTCTGACGCTGTAGACAAGCTACGCTTCGAAGCCTTGGCCAAGCCTGAGTTGCTCGAAGGTGGCGCAGACCTGAAAATCCGTGTGAGCTTCGACAAAGACGCCAAAACCGTCACCCTCGAAGACAACGGTATCGGCATGAACCGTGACGATGTGATCACCCACTTGGGCACCATCGCCAAGTCGGGCACTGCCGATTTCATGAAAAACCTCTCGGGCGATCAGAAGAAGGATTCGCACCTGATCGGTCAGTTCGGCGTCGGTTTCTACTCGGCCTTCATCGTTGCAGACCAGGTTGACGTGTACAGCCGTCGCGCCGGCACACCTGCCAGCGAAGGCGTGCACTGGTCGTCGAAAGGCGAGGGTGAGTTCGAAGTTGCCACGATCGAAAAACCTGAGCGCGGCACTCGCATTGTCCTGCACCTGAAAGCGGCGGAAGACGAGTTCGCCGATGGCTGGCGTCTGCGCAACATCATCAAGAAGTACTCCGACCACATTGCCCTGCCGATCGAACTGCCGAAAGAAGTCACCGCAGCCGAAGGCGAAGAGTCGCCAGCCGTTGAGTGGGAAACCGTCAACCGCGCCAGCGCCCTGTGGACCCGTCCTCGCACCGAAGTGAAGGATGAGGAATACCAGGAGTTCTACAAGCACATCGCCCATGACTTTGAAAACCCGCTGGCCTGGAGCCACAACAAAGTTGAAGGCAAGCTCGAATACAGCTCGTTGCTGTACGTGCCGGCCCGTGCACCGTTCGACCTGTACCAGCGTGAAGCGCCGAAAGGCCTGAAGCTGTACGTACAGCGTGTGTTCGTGATGGATCAAGCCGAGTCCTTCCTGCCGTTGTACCTGCGCTTCATCAAGGGTGTGGTCGATTCCAACGACCTGTCGCTGAACGTGTCGCGGGAAATCCTGCAGAAAGACCCGATCATCGACTCGATGAAGTCGGCGCTGACCAAGCGCGTACTCGACATGCTGGAAAAACTGGCGAAGAACGAGCCTGAGCAATACAAAGGCTTCTGGAAAAACTTCGGTCAGGTCATGAAAGAAGGCCCGGCAGAAGACTTCGCCAACAAGGAGAAAATCGCCGGGCTGCTGCGTTTCGCATCGACCCATGACGAAGACGGCGAGCAAGTTGTCGGTCTGGCTGACTACCTGGCGCGCGCCAAGGAAGGTCAGGACAAGATCTATTACCTCACCGGCGAAACCTACGCGCAGGTCAAGAACAGCCCGCACCTGGAAGTCTTCCGCAAGAAAGGCATCGAAGTGCTTCTGCTGACCGACCGTATCGACGAGTGGCTGATGAGCTACCTCAGCGATTTCGACGGCAAGACGTTTGTCGACGTGGCACGCGGTGATCTCGATCTTGGCAATCTGGACTCGGAAGAGGACAAGAAGGCTGCGGAAGAAGTTGCCAAGTCCAAAGAAGGTCTGGTTGAGCGTCTGAAAACTGCGCTGGGCGATTCCGTGGCTGAAGTGCGTGTTTCTCATCGTCTGACCGATTCCCCGGCCATTCTGGCCATCGGCGAGCAGGATCTGGGTCTGCAAATGCGTCAGATCCTCGAAGCCAGCGGTCAGAAAGTGCCGGATTCGAAGCCGATTTTCGAATTCAACCCGGCGCACCCGCTGATCGAAAAACTCGACGGTGAGCAGAGCGAAGAGCGTTTTGGCGACCTGTCGCACATCCTCTTCGATCAGGCAGCCCTGGCTGCCGGCGACAGCTTGAAGGACCCGGCCGCTTACGTGCGCCGACTGAACAAGCTGCTGGTTGAACTGTCGGTTTAATCACGTTGCAAAAAAAACCCGCTTCGGCGGGTTTTTTCATTCTGGTGTTTAACAAATCAGGAGTCAGAAATGAGCCAAGTCACTGTACGTTCCGTGGTCTATCAGATTGATGGTCAGCCTTATGAAGGCCGGTTGGCCTTCGATGCCGATCATAAGAACGCGCGTCCGGGTCTGTTGATGGCGCCGAACTGGATGGGCGTCAGTGCCGGCGCCGAAGAGATCGCCAAATCGGTCGCAGCCAAAGGCTACGTGGTGTTGATCGCTGACGTTTACGGTCAGGCGGTGCGTCCCCAGAACGCCGATCAGGCTGGCGCGGCGATGATGCCGCTGAAAGATGATCGGGCCTTGCTGCGCAAGCGCATGCAAGCGGCGTTCGAGCAGTTGCACGCGCAAGGTGAAGCAGCGGTCGATATTTCGAAACTGGCGGTGTTCGGCTTCTGTTTTGGCGGCTGTTGTGCGCTGGATCTGGCGCGTACCGGTGCGCCGGTGAAGGCGACGGTATCCTTCCACGGTACGCTGGATTCGCCAAACCCGGCGGATGCGAAGAACATCAAGGGCTCGGTGCTGGTGTTGCATGGTGCTTCCGACCCCTTGGTGCCGAAAGAGCAATTGCCTGCTTTCGAAGATGAGATGAACGCGGCGAACGTGGATTGGCAGTTGCTGAGCTACGGCGGTGCGGTGCACTCGTTTACCGATCCGCACGCCAATATGCCGGGCAAAATGATGTACGACGCGAAGACCGCTGCGCGCGCCTTCAAGTCGATGCATGACTTGTTGGATGAAGTGTTCAGGGGCTGATTCAGGCAGCGCCTGCTCTGGCTTCTTCTTCCGCATTGGAACGCGTTCCAATGCGGGAACAGGCTTGCTCGCGAAGAGATGTTAGTCAGCGGCACAAGACTCAGGGCAATTCAATCCGCTCACTTTCCCCCGGCACTGTCGGCCAATCCCCGGCCGCCCACTTGCGCCGAGCCTCATCAATGGCCGCCGGATCGCTCGCGACAAAATTCCAGTTGATCCGCCGAGGTCCGTCCAGCGGCGCACCGCCGAACACCACAGCATGACAGTCACTCTCGGCAAACAAACTCATCTCTTGCCCTGCCGGCAACACCACCAACACATGCGGCTCGATGGGTTCGCCATTCAATTGCGCATCACCACTGAGCACATACACCGCCCGCTCTTCATGCTCGGTCGGTATGAGCAGCGTGGTCGCCGTTTGCATTTTTACTTCGGCGTACAGCGTAGGAGAAAGCACCGGTACCGGCGATTCAAGACAAAAGCCTGACCCGGCAATCATCCGAATCTGCACGCCGAGGTTATCGCTGACGGGTAACGTCGCCGCCGGGTGATGGCTGTAGTGTCCTGGCCCTTGCTCATGATCCTTGGGCGAGGCCAGCCAGATCTGCAAACCGTGCATGGTGAAGCTTTGCTCCCACAACTTCTCGGGCGTGCGCTCGACGTGAGCGATGGCGCTGCCAGCGGTCATCCAACTGACATCGCCGGCGCTGACCACCTGATCGGAGCCGAGGCTGTCCTTGTGCTGGATTTGCCCTTCAAACAAATAGGTGAGGGTCGACAGGCCGATGTGCGGATGCTGTCGGATGTTCATGCCTTTGCCCGTCGGATAAATCGTCTCGAGCATGTGATCAAAAAATACGAAAGGCCCGACGCTGCGGCATTTAGCTGACGGCAGTGGGCGCAGAATCGGCTGGCCTTCGACGTCTTCGGCGCGCGCGCGGATGATCAGAGGTTGCGTGTCCATGGTGCATTCCAGGCTGAGCGGGTGATGCGCAGAGCATAACCCGCCGCAGCCCGCGTGTTGATTATTGGCTGTCGAAGCCTTGTGGTGCGTGGGTTTCGATCGTCACGTCGGTGGTGGTCATCAGCTTGTGGACCGGGCAGCGGTCGGCAACGCGCAGCAGTTCTTCACGCTGGGCGTCAGTCAATACGCCTTTGAGGGTGAGTGTGACGTGCAAGACGTATTTGCCTTTTTGTTCTTCGCTGTTGTCGCGTTTGACTTCGACACCTACGCCAGTCAGCGGGATGTCTTTCTTCTTTGCGTACATCTTCAGGGTTATTGCCTTGCAGGCGCCGAGGGCAGCGTCGAAGTAATCGTGCGGCTCGGGTGCCGAGCCTTCGCCGCCGGCAGATTTCGGTACGTCGGCAAACAGTTCGTAGTCATCGATCTTTACGGTGTGACGAAAGCCTTCAGCGGAGACGGTATTGACGGTAACGGTCATGGGAACCTCACTGGCAGTAGGAAAAGTCGTTCGATCAAAAAAGACCTTGCAGTTATAGAGCATTCCCACCGGCACGCGTTCCACTTTCCTGCGGGATGAACCCTTGTCGTCAGGGCGGGGTCTAGGTTATGCCTACTTGTCGGAGATTAATTGTGTCCCTGTATCGTTTGAGTTTTGCCTGCCTTCTGGCCTTTGCCAGTTCGGCCAGTGCCCGCGAATACACCTACAGCGACGCGCACCTGCACTACGTGGATTTTTTCCAGGAAACGGCCGGCATGTCGAAACTGCTGACAGCCATGAAGGACAACTCCGTCGAGCATGTGATGATTTCCGGTATTCCCGTGGCCAAAAAGTGGCACGAAGACGAACCCAAACGCCCGCGTTATTACGCCGGCGATGATGCCGATGCGTATTGGTACAGCGCCACCGACGTGATCGTTGCGGATGCGGTGCAAAAACTAACGCCTGAGCAACGCCCCTTTTTCCATCCCTTCCTTTCAGGTTTCAACCCCAACGACAAAAACTCTGCTGCGCACATCCAGCGCATGCTCGATCTGTACCCGGGGCTATGGCAGGGCATCGGCGAGGTGTTCACCCGCCATGACGATCTGACGGCGCTGACGTCTGGTGACACGCCACGCGCCAATAACGAAGCGATGACCAGGATCTATCATCTGGCGGCGGAAAACGATCTGCCGGTGATGCTGCACTCCAACATCACCTCCAAACGTGAGAAAAATCCGCTTTATCTGAGGGAAATCGAAGAGCCGCTGCGTAATCATCCGCACACCCGGTTTATCTGGGCGCACGCGGGGACAAGCGCCGAGATTCATCGGCATCAGATGCAGTTGAAATTCCTGCTTGCGACCTTGACGCGGATGCTTGAGGCCTATCCGAATCTCTACATCGACCTGTCCTGGACCATGCTCACTCCGTATCTGCTGGATGCGCAGGGGAAGCCGCGCCCGGCATGGCTGGCACTGGTAGAGCGTTATCCGGAGCGCTTCATGCTCGGTTCGGACGTGGTCGGGCGATTCAACAGGCTCGGTCAGGAAATGCACAGCTTTAAACCGTTTCTCGATGCGCTACCGGAAGACGTCGCCCATAAAGTCGCAAAGGACAACTTCCTGGCGATCTTGCCGCGAACGGAGCTCAAATCCGCTAAAACCTCGCTGAATCGATAATGCCGCGTGTTCGGAGTATTAAGGCTTTTTGATATCACGTTTTGGTCTTACGCAAATTTCCGCCGGGCCGATACCTTCTAGAGCAACCAGCTGCAGGGTTGATGCAGCGCTTTTGGAAGGAACCAGAGCAATGAGTATCCGTAGTCTCAATATTGCCCCGCGCGCCGGATTGGGTTTTGGCCTGTTGGCCCTCATGGTGTTTGCCCTGGGGGCGTTCGCCTTGCTGCAAATGTCCAACATGCGTGCCCAGTCTGATGAGGTCGATAAAAACTGGCTGCCGAGCGTGATGGCCGTCGGCGAGATGAGTCAGGACATGCTGCGCCTGCGGGCGTTGACCATGCGCCTGTTGATCGACCGTGATCGTCAGGCGCTTGAGCAGAATGTTGCCAAGCTCAATGAATTGCGTGGCGTGCTCAGTGAAGCCCAGCAACGATATGACGTGCTGATCGTGCTGCCCGAGGAGCGTCAGTTGTTTGATCGTTTCAAAGTTGCCGAGCACAAGTACCTGGAGTTTCAGGCGCAGGTGATGCAGTTGTCCGCACAGAATCGGGTGGAGGAGGCTGCGGCGATTCTCAATATTCAGATGAGCCCGTTGGCCGATGACATCACGGTCACCCTGCGGGAACTGGTCGAACTGAACAAGCACAACGCCAACCTTGCTACCGAAGCTGCACGGTTAGTGTTCATCAATTCGCGGGTGTGGGTCGGTGTGATGATCGCCGTCACGGCGTTGATCACCATAGGCCTGGCGTTGTTACTGACCCGCAGCATCGTGATGCCGTTGGCGCAGTCGTTGGGCGTGGCGCAAGTGGTGGCCGCAGGTGATCTGACTGGAGAGATCGACATTGCAGGCAAGGACGAGCCGGCGCGACTCCTGCAAGCGCTGCAAAGCATGCAGCACAATCTGCGCGACACGATTCGGCATATCTCCGAGTCATCCAGCCAGTTGGCTTCGGCATCGGAAGAGCTCAGTTGCGTCACGGAAGACGCTACGCGCGGGTTGCATCAGCAGAGTCTCGAAATTGAGCAGGCGGCCACGGCGGTCAATCAGATGACGGCTGCAGTGGAGGAGGTGGCCAGCAATGCGGTGGCGACGTCCGAAGCCTCGCGCGAATCCGATCGTATTGCCCAGCATGGTCGTGAACAGGTACGCCAGACCGTGACGTCGATTGAGTGTCTCGCCGAGGACGTTACCAATAATGCGATTCAGGTGGAGGATTTGGCGCAGAAGGTTCATGGCATCAGCAAGGTGCTGGATGTCATTCGTTCGATTGCCGAGCAGACCAATCTACTGGCCCTTAACGCTGCGATAGAGGCGGCGCGGGCCGGCGATGCCGGGCGTGGGTTTGCAGTGGTGGCCGACGAAGTGCGGGCGCTGGCCCATCGTACCCAGCAGTCGACGCAGGAAATCGAGCAGATGATTGGCGGTATTCAGCAGGGTACCGATTCGGCGGTCAATTCGATGCAGCAGAGCAATGGGCGGGCGCGTTCAACACTGGAGTTGGCCAAAGCTGCGGGAGTGGCGTTGGAGGAGATTGCTTCGGCGTTTACGTTGATCAATGAACGCAATCTGGTGATCGCCAGCGCTTCGGAAGAGCAGGCGGCGGTAGCGCGGGAGGTGGATCGCAATCTGATGAACATCCGCGATCTGGCGATGCAGTCGTCGGCGGGGGCTAATCAAACCAGTGCGGCGAGTCAGGAGTTATCGCGGTTGGCGGTGGATCTCAACAGCATGGTGGCCAAATTCTCGGTATGACTCGATAGCCGATCGCAACGGTGAACCCACTCACAGTGGTTGTGTGTTGTTGCGCAAATTGCAGGCATGAAAAAGCCCCGCATGTGCGGGGCTCTTCAATATCGCGCTGGATCAGCTGCCTTTGACAGTCTTGCCGTTGACCGTGCCGTCCTGGAGCATGATGTTGTACTCCTTGCCGTCGGTTTCAACCTGTTGCAGGCGAACCAGCAGGTAGTCCCAGTCCTTGGCGAACCACAGGACGGTGATGCGCTTGCTTTGTGTCGGGTCGCGCACGCGCTCGACTTTGATCGAATCGATCTTGCCAGCCTTGGTGTCGACTTTTTCCGAACCCAGTACGCGGAAGTCATAGGTGTCGACTTCGCCATCATCGACCACTTGGTAGCTCATGGTCTTTTTGCCGGCCGCTACGTCATGTTGCAGCGCCAACTGATAAGTGGATTTGTCGACCATGCCACGGTTGAGCGGGATCTTCACCGCGTCGCCACGATCAGTGCCGGTAACCATTTTGCTGTTCCAGTCGAAATCCAGATCAGCCTTCTTGGCTTTACCCAGGCCACCCCGTTCGAAGTGGTAGGACTGCGGCAGCAAGGTGTCCTTGTCCAGGGTCAGGGTGCTTTTCTCGCTCAGGCTGGCAATCATCATCGAAGCCTTGAAGCTGAGCGTCCAGACGCCATTGGCACCCTTGGTCAGGCTGCGTTCGGCAGTGCCGCTCATGGGCAGTTGTTTCCAGTCTGCGGTATAGCTGGCGGAGAACGGTTGAAGGTCTGCTGCCTGCGCAAAAGGCAGGGCGAGCAGAGCGCAAGCGAAGAGCAGGGCGCGACGCATAATATCTCCTAGTTTCGAATCAAGTGGCCGCTGGCCGCGAGTAGCTGGCTATCCAGTAAAGCACCTTGTTCTCCGAGCGTCAGCCTGCCTTCGGCAAACCAGCGTACCGCCATCGGATAGATCAGGTGCTCCTGGGCGTGAACTCGCTGCGCCAGACTCTGCGGCGTGTCGTGCAACTCTACCGGTAATACTGCCTGTACGACCAGTGGTCCGCCATCGAGTTCCTCGGTGACGAAGTGTACGGAGCAGCCGTGCTCGGTGTCGCCGGCTTCCAGCGCGCGCTGATGAGTGTGTAACCCTTTGTATTTGGGCAGCAGCGACGGATGGATATTGAGCAGGCGACCCTGATAGTGGCGAACGAAATCAGCGCTGAGAATGCGCATGAAACCGGCCAGCACCACGAGTTTGGGATTGAATTCGTCAATCAGTTTGATCAGGGCAGCATCGAAGGCCTCGCGACCTTCGAATGCCTTGTGATCCAGCGAGCGGGTGGCGATACCCGCGTCACTGGCGCGTTGCAGGCCGTAAGCGTCGGCGCGGTTTGAAATCACCGCAGCGATGCGAACCGGGCTGTCGCCGGTCCGCGAGCTGTCGATCAAGGCCTGCAAGTTACTGCCGGTGCCGGACAACAGCACCACGACATCACAGGTTGCGGACATTAATGAGCCTTAAGGTTCTTCAGATCAACCTGAGCTGCGCCTTCGGCGGCGGCAGCGATCTGACCGATGACCCAAGGCTGCTCGCCCGCTTCACGCAGGGTGTTCAGAGCCACTTCAACGTGCTCCTGAGCCACGCAGATGACCATGCCGACGCCGCAGTTCAGTACGCGGTGCATCTCGGTTTCGTCAACGTTGCCTTTCTCTTGCAACCAGTCGAAGACGGCCGGGCGAGTCCAACTGGCCACGTCAACAACGGCCTGGGCGCCTTTTGGCAGAACGCGCGGGATGTTGTCGAGCAGGCCGCCGCCAGTGATGTGGGCCATGGCTTTGACGGCGCCGGTGTCTTTGATCAACTTGAGCAGCGGCTTGACGTAGATGCGGGTTGGCGCCATCAGCAGGTCGGTCAGCGGTTTGCCGTCGAGCTGGATGTTCTCGATGTCGGCGCCGGACACTTCGATGATCTTGCGGATCAGCGAGTAGCCGTTGGAGTGCGGTCCGGACGATGGCAGGGCGATCAGGGCGTCGCCGGTCGCGACTTTCGAGCCGTCGATGATTTCGGCTTTTTCCACCACGCCGACGCAGAAGCCGGCCAGGTCGTAGTCTTCGCCTTCATACATGCCAGGCATTTCTGCGGTTTCGCCACCCACCAGCGAGCAACCGGACAGTTCGCAGCCAGCGCCGATGCCGGTAACGACCTGTGTCGCGGTTTCGACGTTGAGTTTGCCGGTGGCGTAGTAGTCGAGGAAAAACAGAGGCTCGGCGCCGCACACCACCAGATCGTTCACGCACATGGCAACGAGGTCGATGCCGATGCTGTCGTGCTTGTTCAGGTTCAGTGCCAGACGCAATTTGGTGCCAACGCCGTCAGTGCCGGAGACCAGCACAGGCTGCTTGTAGCCGGCCGGGATTTCGCAGAGGGCGCCGAAACCGCCCAGGCCGCCCATGACTTCCGGGCGCGCAGTGCGCTTGGCGACGCTCTTGATGCGTTCGACCAATGCTTCACCGGCGTCGATGTCTACACCGGCGTCCTTGTAGCTCAGGGAGGGTTGCTTGCTCATGATCCAGGCCTTTAGGGGGGATTCAGGGGTAACGACCGAGTCCAGCGGGAACGCCGAAGTCGATGGGGCGATTGCCTCACGCGAGTTTCGAGGTGCCCGGCTGTTGCCGGTCTGCGAAGGCGCGCGATTTTATCAGGCTTGAGGGGCAGCGGCCATCCTCGCACCGACGGGCAGGGGCATATCGGCCGAAATTTTTTGCAATTGAGCCGTCTGGGTGCCTGTATAAGGTGTTGCAATTAACCGTCTATCGTTATCACTGTGCAAAAACTTACCGGCGCTGTGTGAATGTTTTGCAGCGGCCGGTGGTCACAGCCTTGCTCAATCGGTTCACGCGGCCTGTTCCAGCCGCTCCTGTCGACGGGAATTTTCCATGCGTTTTTGTAAATTGTTGTTTGTGGGCTGTTTGTCTGTGGTCAGCCTGGCGAGTCATGCCGAAAACCTCAAAGGCCTTTATCAAGTGCGTGAGCCGGTCAGCGGCCAAGCGCCGCAAGAGCGCGATCGCGCGACCCAGGCTGCGCTGGATACATTGGTGTTACGCCTGACCGGTGATCCTAAAGCCCCGCAAAATCCCGGGTTGGCGCCGATCAGGAAGGATCCGCAGCAGATCATCAGCCGGTTCGGCTTTGATGCCGGTCCACCTGAGGTGCTGAAAGTCGATTTCGACCCCAATACCACCGAGCAGGCATTGCGCCGCGCCGGGTTATCCCTGTGGGGTGCCAGTCGGCCGTCGATTCTGGGTTGGTGGCTGAGTGACTCGACCGAGGGTTCGAGTCTGGTCGGTGATGGTCAGGCCGCTGCTGCACCGCTGCGTGCAGCTGCACAGCATCGCGGTTTGCCATTGCGTTTGCCGCTGGCGGACCTCGGCGAACAATTGGTTGCTACCGCGCCAGTACTGGAGGGTTCCGATCCTGCGCCATTGCAGGGCGCTTCGGAACGTTACAATGCTGACGCCTTGCTGGCAGTGCATGCCCGCGAAGAGGGCGGGCAGTGGCAGGCCAAATGGCACTTGTGGATGGGTGATCAAAAAGACGCGGGGAGCGTGCAGGGTGCCGATCAGGCCGCCGTGGCTGATGCCGTAATGCTGGCGGTTGCCGAGCGACTGGCGCCGCGTTATGTGGTCAAGCCCGGCACTTCAGGTCAGCAGACGCTGGAGGTGCAGGGCATGAATCTGGAGCATTATGCGACGCTGCTGCGGTTGCTCGAGCCGTATGGGGTGCGTCTGCAGAGTGTTGATGGCGATCGTATCGTCTATCGGGTCAATGGCAGTGCCGATCAGTTGCGTGCTCAGTTGTCGCTGGCGAAGTTGCAGGAGTTGCCGGCCGAAGCGCCGGTGCCTGTGGCTGCGCCGCAAGCGTCGGTCCAGGGTGCAGCGCCGGTTGCTGCTCCGGCCCCGACACCTGCGGCGCCATCTCTGCGGTTTCGCTGGTAAGTCTTTCCTTATATAGAAGAAGCAGGAGTGGTAAATGGCCGATACGCGGCGTTGGTTCTGGCTCGGTGGGGTGGTCCTGCTTTGCGCGTTTGTGTGGTTGCTGCACCCGATCCTCACGCCGTTTTTGGTGGCGCTGCTGCTCGCTTATCTGTTCGATCCGCTGGTTGATCGACTGGAAAAGCTCGGGCTGTCCCGAACCTGGGGCGTAATCACCGTGTTTGCCTTGTTCTCGCTCATCGTGACGGCGCTTTTGTTGGTTTTAGTGCCGATGCTGGCCAAACAGATGCTGCGACTGTATGAACTCACCCCCCAAATGCTGGACTGGTTGCAGCACACGGCGGTGCCATGGGCGCAGTCGAAGCTGGGGTTGGCGGATGGCTTCTGGAAATTCGACAAGGTCAAGGCGGCCATCAGCGAGCACATGGGCCAGACCAGCGACATTGTCGGCGTGGTGCTGAGTCAGGCGACGGCTTCGGGGCTCGCGCTGATTGGGTGGTTGGCCAATCTGGTGCTGATCCCGGTGGTGGGTTTTTATCTGCTGCGAGACTGGGACTTGATGATGGCCAAGATCCGTAGCCTGCTGCCGCGTGATCGTGAGGAGCGCGTGGTAACGCTGGCTGGCGAATGCCATGAGGTGCTGGGAGCGTTTGTTCGCGGTCAGTTGCTGGTGATGCTGGCGTTGGGTGTGATTTACGCGGCAGGGCTGATGATCGTCGGTCTGGAGTTGGGTCTTTTGATCGGTCTGATTGCGGGTCTGGCGGCGATTGTGCCGTACATGGGATTCGTGATCGGCATTGGTGCGGCGCTGATTGCCGGGTTGTTCCAGTTCGGAGGGGATCTGTACCCAATGGTCGGGATCGTCGCGGTATTCATGGTTGGTCAGGCGCTGGAAGGCATGGTGCTGACACCGCTGCTGGTGGGCGACCGGATCGGGTTGCACCCGGTGGCAGTGATCTTTGCGATTCTGGCTGGCGGCGAGTTGTTTGGTTTCACCGGGGTACTGCTGGCGCTGCCGGTAGCCGCTGTGATCATGGTGCTGGTGCGACATGTGCACGACTTGTATAAGGATTCCGACATTTATAGTGGCGTGGACGAACTCGAGTTGTGATCGAGGCTGGCGGCCCGGCGGATAGCCGGGTTGGCCCGTGTCTTGCGGGTGATGCGGGTCTGGCAGCGTCAGAGAATCTGTCATAAAACCAATGCGTTAACGCAAACCTTTGATTTTGCTTGGACTCTGTCGCATTGTGCGCTCAGCTTCACGGGTATAAACTTCGCAAACTTTACACAGAGGCCACTAACGGTTCCTTGAGAACTGTTCAGTCAGCATGAAACCGATTCAGCTGCCCCTAGGTGTGCGTCTGCGTGACGACGCCACCTTCATCAACTACTACCCAGGCGCCAATGCCGCTGCACTCGGCTATGTCGAGCGCCTATGCGAAGCCGACGCCGGCTGGACAGAAAGCCTGATCTACCTGTGGGGTAAACACGGCGTAGGGCGTACGCATCTGTTGCAGGCCGCTTGCTTGCGATTCGAGCAGATGGGTGAACCTGCGGTGTACCTGCCGTTGGCCGAGTTGATGGATCGTGGCGTCGAAATCCTCGACAACCTTGAGCAGTACGAACTGGTCTGCCTGGATGACTTGCAGGTGATTGCCGGCAAGCCTGACTGGGAAGAGGCGATGTTTCATCTGTTCAACCGTCTGCGTGACAGCGGTCGCCGCTTGCTGATTGCCGCTTCAACCTCTCCGCGTGAGCTGCCAGTGAAACTGGCTGACTTGAAATCACGCCTGACCCTGGCGCTGATTTTCCAGATGCGTCCTCTCTCCGATGAAGACAAATTGCGTGCGCTGCAATTGCGTGCGTCGCGTCGCGGTCTGCACCTGACGGATGAGGTCGGACATTTTATTTTGACTCGCGGCACTCGCAGCATGAGCGCGTTGTTTGATCTGCTTGAGCAACTCGATCAGGCCTCATTGCAGGCTCAACGCAAGCTGACCATTCCTTTCCTCAAGGAAACCTTGGGCTGGTGAAACCTTGGGTTTCATTGGGTCTCGGCATATTTCAGGCGCCAGAAAATCCGCTTTCCTGCAGGCTGTGCAGGCCGCGTTTCGTTTCAAATGGGCTTAAGCGCTTAGATGTAAACGAGAAACCGGGAAGTCACAAAAAGATCGATTGAATTTGCAAATGAAGTCGATAGCGGGCATAGTCTCGGCTTCTTTACAACTACCAGCCACGGTCGTGCCCATGCTAAAGCGCTTCGCACCCCTCGTGCCTCTCGCACTCGTCACCCTGTTGTACGGTTGCGCTGCTCATTCTCCAATTCAAGAGCAGTCACAACAGGTTAAAAATTCTGCTACTGCCCAGTCTTCCGTTATTTATCAGGAAGAGCTGGATACCGAAAAAGAACTCTCTGACTTCAACAAGAAGCCCTATGAGTTGCCAGTTCTCGCCGACAGCATCCTTGAGCGCGGCATGTCCCTGATCGGTACCCGTTACCGTTTCGGCGGTACCTCGGAAGCTGGTTTCGACTGCAGTGGTTTCATCGGTTATCTGTTCCGCGAAGAAGCTGGCATGAATCTGCCGCGCTCTACCCGCGAAATGATCAACGTTGACGCACCGCTGGTATCGCGCAGCAACCTCGAACCGGGTGATTTGCTGTTCTTCGCCACCAGTGGTCGTCGCGGTCGTGTCAGTCACGCCGGGATCTACCTGGGTGACAACCAGTTCATTCACTCCAGCAGTCGTCGTAGCGGTGGTGTTCGTATCGATAACCTGGGTGACAGCTACTGGAGCAAGACCTTCATCGAGGCCAAGCGCGCGCTCGCGATGGCACCGACCGTGGTCACCGCTCGCAAGTAATACCGCCCTTTGTCGCTGCATTCGCGGCGACAATCTGCCATCGGCAACGCAGTAGACCTAAACTTTACAAGGTGAAGTTAAAGTCTTACTTGAAGTTTGTCGTGTAGCCGCTAGAATCTGATCCTATATTGATGGCAAACCGCCTGCGTGTTCACGCAGGCGGTTTTGTTTTCTGTCCATCCGGCAGAGAAAGCCGCAGCCAGATCAGGATGTTCTGCTTATGACCATGTCGGCCCGCCTTGCATTGATGTTTTTCGCAGCGCTGCTCAGCGCCTGCGCCAGTCGCACGCCACCGCCTGCGCCGATTGTTCGCGCTCCGGTAGCGTTCGGTCCCTCTCAGTCTTTTTCACCTGCCGCTGACGACGTGTTGTTCCGCGCGCTTGGCCTGGTCGGCACGCCTTATCGCTGGGGCGGCAATACGCCGGATTCGGGGTTTGATTGCAGTGGCTTGATCGGTTTTGTTTACCGGGATGCGGTGGGTATTTCTCTGCCGCGCTCTACCCGCGAGCTGATCGTCATGCAGGCGCCGAATGTCAGCAAAGAAGGCTTGCAGACGGGCGACCTGATTTTCTTCGCCACCAATGGCGGCTCGCAGGTCAGTCATGCCGGGATTTATGTCGGGGAGGGGCGTTTCGTGCATGCGCCGGCTACCGGCGGCACGGTGAAACTCGATAGCCTGTCGAAAGCGTATTGGCAGAAGGCGTACCTGAGTGCCAAGCGGGTGTTGCAGCCTGAGCATCTGGCGCATAACCCGTAGCGCTGGGAAAAGAGATGTGGAAGCGAGCAAGCCCGCTCCCACATTTGTTATGTGTCGGCCCCTGATTTATTGAGCGGAAGACACCCGCCAAACCTTGTTCCCCACATCATCGGCCACCAGCAAGTCACCTTGCTGATCGATCACCACGCCTACCGGGCGACCCAGAGCGTTCTCGTCCTTGTCGAGGAAGCCGGTCAGCACATCCACCGGTTTGCCATTCGGCTTGCCGCCGGTAAACGGCACGAAAATCACTTTATAACCACTGTGCGGCTTGCGGTTCCAAGAGCCGTGCTGGCCGATGAACGCACCTTCCTTGAATTGCGCGGGCAGTGTGTTGCCTTCGGCGAAAGTCAGGCCCAGTGAGGCGGTGTGCGGGCCGACGGCGTAATCCGGGACGATGGCCTTGGCCACCAGATCGAGATTCTGCGGACTGACGCGCACATCGACATGCTGCCCGTAATAGCTGAACGGCCAGCCATAAAAACCACCATCCTTGACCGAGGTGATGTAGTCCGGCACCAGGTCGCTTCCAATCTCGTCGCGCTCATTGACTGCTGTCCACAATGCGCCGCTGTTTGGCTCCCAAGCCAGGCCGTTGGGATTGCGGATGCCTGAAGCGAAGATTCGGTGATCGCCGGTGGCCCGATCCACTTCCCAGATCGCTGCGCGACCTTCTTCTTTATCCAGTCCGTTTTCGCCGACATTGCTGTTCGAGCCGACAGTGACATACAGCTTGCTGCCGTCCTTGCTGGCAATAACGTTTTTGGTCCAGTGATGATTCAGCGTGCCGCCCGGCAGGTCGGTGACCTTGATCGGCTGCGTTTTGATTTCTGTCGCGCCAGTTTCGTAGTGGAAGCGCAGCAGGCGGTCGGTGTCCGCGATGTACAGGTCATTGCCGACCAGGGTCATGCCGAACGGTGAGTTGAGATTTTGCAGAAACACCGTACGCGTCTCAGCCACGCCATCGTGATCGGCATCGCGTAGCAGGGTGATGCGATTTGCGCTCGGTACGCCGGCGCCAGCCTTGCCCATGACTTTCTTCATGACCCAGCCACGAATGCCCGTGCTGTCGTCAGGTTTCGGCGGGGCATTGGTTTCCGCCACCAGCACGTCGCCGTTGGGCAGCACGTAAAGCCAGCGCGGATGGTCAAGGTCTTCGGCGAATGCCGCCACTTGCGTGCCTGCCACTGCAGTCGGTTTAGCGCCTTCGGGCCAGCCGATCGCCGGGGCGATATTCACGGTTGGGATCAGGGTGTTGTTGGGTTCGGGCAGTTTCGGTGACGGGCCGGTGCCGTCGGAGACTTGAAGGCTTGAGGATTCACCACAGGCGGCGAGCCCTCCGGCGAGCGCGATAACGAGAGCGAGCTGGGTCTTGCGCATTGCTGATCTTCCCTATGAATGCATTCTTAATCATAGAGGCACGCGCAAGCCCGATGGTTCAACCGCTTAGCCGTGGGCCTCCTTGAAGAGCACGGCAATGCCCGGGTGATAGTTGCCGGCATCGCTGCGCAATTTGCGATAGGCATAAGGGAAATACCAGGCCACGGCGCAGGTGTGTTCTTTTTGCAGGTCGTCGACCATGTCCTGCAGCTCTTCGGGGGTGGCGCTGTGCTGGGCTTTTTGCGGGGCGACAAACAGGCAGCCGAGCTTGAGGTCGCTGGCGAAACTGATGCGTTTGGCGTCGCTGGTGATCTCCAGCAGGGCTTGTGTCAGGTTGAGGTTGTTCACGCGTGGCCAGCGCTGGGTGGCTTGAATGAACGCACGATTTTCGGCGCCGGCCAGGAACAGGTCGGCGCGGGCATTGCGCTCGCCATCCTCGTTTTGCTTGCGGGTAGCGGTCTGCTCAAGCGTCACCAGCTCGGCCATCCAGGCCGCAGCGGAAAGCAATCCGAGATTGGCTTTCTCGTCATGCCAGTAGGGCGTGTCGCTGTCGCCGCGCACGGCGTTGTAACGGTCGATACAGTCAAACCAGCGTTCCAGCATCGGGCGCAGAAATTCCAGGCGCGGATTGCTGATGATCATGCCTTGCATGTGGCTCACCTTATTCTTGTGTGATGTGAGATTGTGGCTCTTTGATATCACTCTTGAGAGTGTGGCACAAGATTGGCGTCAGATAATTGATCGACGGCAGTTATTCGCCCGACAGCCCCCTCTTTAATTGACGCTCCATCCCCAACCCTCTAACCTTCGCGGCTTGTTTCAGGTGCTCTGTGACGTGCGTCGACAGAGTGAAACAGGGAAGCCGGTGAGGGTTGTCTTCAGAGCAAGCACAACCACGATCCCGGCGCTGCCCCCGCAACGGTAAATGAGTGAAAACTGCGTCGAATGCCACTGCTCAAAGCGGGAAGGCGCGCAGCCAGGCGATTCGCCGCTCATGAGCCCGGAGACCGGCCTGATTCATCCAACGGCATCACGGTGGGCGATGCCAGGCTTTTTTGCCTTCTATTCTTGTGCCTGCCCGCCGTTATCCAGCCTCAACGGAGAGCTCCCCCATGACTGATTCCCCCGAGCGTGACGAACGCCATTTGGCGCGTATGCAGCGCAAAAAAGCCGTGATCGATGAACGTATCGCCAATTCGCCTGATGAGTGCGGCCTGGTGCTGGTGCTCACCGGCAATGGCAAAGGCAAAAGCAGTTCGGCGTTTGGCATGCTCGCCCGCGCCATGGGGCACGGCATGCAGTGCGGCGTGGTGCAGTTCATCAAGGGCCGCTTCAGCACCGGCGAAGAGCTGTTTTTTCGTCGCTTCCCCGAGCAGGTGCGCTTTCATGTGATGGGCGAGGGCTTCACCTGGGAAACCCAGGACCGTCAACGCGACATCGCCGCCGCCGAAGCCGCTTGGGCCGTGTCCCGAGAGCTTTTGCGCGATCCGTCGATTGGCCTGGTGGTGCTGGATGAGCTGAATATCGCCCTCAAGCACGGCTACCTCGATCTCGATCAGGTGCTCAGCGACTTGCAGGCGCGTCCGCCGATGCAACATGTGATCGTCACGGGTCGCGGCGCCAAGCCTGAAATGGTCGAGATGGGCGACACCGTCACCGAAATGGGCATGATCAAACACGCCTTCCAGGCCGGCATCAAAGCGCAGAAAGGCGTCGAACTTTGAATCAGTCACGTCATTGCCCGGCGGTACTGATTGCCGCGCCGGCCTCCGGTCAGGGCAAGACCACCGTCACGGCCGCGCTGGCCCGTTTGCACCGCAATCAAGGGCGCAAGGTGCGCGTGTTCAAGTGCGGCCCGGACTTTCTCGATCCGATGATTCTCGAGCGCGCCAGCGGTGCGCCGGTCTATCAATTGGACATGTGGATGGTCGGGGAGCAGGAAAGCCGTCGTCTGCTGTGGGAGGCCGCAGCCGAGGCCGATCTGATTCTGATCGAAGGCGTGATGGGGTTGTTTGACGGCACGCCGTCGAGCGCTGATCTGGCCCGGCATTTCGGCGTGCCGGTGCTGGGTGTGATTGATGGAACGGCGATGGCGCAGACCTTTGGTGCGTTGGCGCTGGGCTTGGCGAAATATCAGCCGGATCTGCCGTTCGCTGGCGTGCTGGCCAACCGGGTCGGTACGTTGCGTCACGCACAATTGCTTGAAGGCAGTCTGACCGAAGGCTTGCGCTGGTATGGCGCATTGTCTCGCGAGACTGGCATCGAACTGCCAAGCCGTCATCTTGGTCTGGTTCAGGCCAGCGAACTCAATGATCTCGATATGCGCCTGGACGCCGCTGCCCAAGCGCTTGCCAGCAGTTGCGAGGTAGCGCTGCCACCCGCCGTGGAATTTGCCGCGCCTGAAGTCATCACCGTAGAGCCCTTATTAAAAGGTGTGCGAATCGCCGTCGCCCACGATGAAGCGTTTGCCTTCACTTATGGCGCAAGCCTCGACCTGTTGCGGGCGATGGGCGCTGTGTTGAGTTTCTTCTCGCCGATCCGCGACACGCAGTTGCCAGAGGCTGAAAGCCTCTATCTGCCCGGCGGTTACCCGGAATTGCACCACGTTGCGTTATCGCAGAACACCGCAATGCTCGACGCCATCCGCGACCATCATGCGGCGGGAAAACCGTTGCTCGCTGAATGTGGCGGCATGCTGTATCTGCTCGACTCTTTGACGGATGTTGAGGGCAGTCGCGCCGAACTGGTCGGCTTGCTCGCGGGCGATGCGGTGATGCAGAAGCGCCTGGCGGCATTGGCGCTGCAAGCGGTTGATCTGCCGGAAGGCACGTTGCGCGGCCACACCTATCACCATTCCCTGACGACGACTGAATTGACGCCGATTGCCCGAGGCCTGAGCCCGAATGGCGGGCGTGGTGCGGAGGCGGTTTATCGGGAAGGGCGGATGACGGCTTCTTACGTGCACTTTTATTTCCCGTCGAATCCGACTGCGATTGCCGCGCTGTTTGCGCCGGACCTTGAGGCCGCCATCGCTGGCAAGCCAGCTCCCACAGGGGATTGTGTTTCGTCAGGTACTACACCGCCCACTGTGGGAGCTGGCTTGCCAGCGATGGGGCCATGACCGACAACGCATTTACTGAGGCCGAGCGCCTAGCGGTCTATCGAGCCATCGCCGAACGCCGCGACATGCGCCACTTCACTGGCGGCACCGTCGAGCCCGAGTTGCTGCGCCGTTTATTGGACGCCGCACATCAAGCGCCAAGTGTCGGCTTGATGCAGCCCTGGCGTTTCATCCGGGTCAGTGATCGCGCACTGCGCGGGCAGATCCGCAATCTCGTAGAAGAAGAACGCATCCGCACCGCTGAAGCCCTCGGCGAGCGCAGTGACGAGTTCATGAAGCTCAAGGTCGAAGGCATCAATGACTGCGCCGAAGTGCTGGTCGCGGCGCTGATGGATGATCGCGAGAAACACATTTTCGGGCGCCGCACGCTGCCGGAAATGGACATGGCTTCGTTGTCCTGTGCGATTCAGAATCTGTGGCTGGCGTCCCGTGCCGAAGGATTGGGCATGGGCTGGGTCTCGTTGTTCGAGCCGCAAGCACTGGCCGATCTGCTGAAACTGCCGGCCGGGGCCAAGCCTTTGGCGGTTTTGTGCCTGGGCCCGGTCAAGGAATTCTATCCGGCGCCGATGCTGGTACTCGAAGGGTGGGCGCAGGCGCGTCCGCTCAATGAGTTGCTGTATGAAAATTATTGGGGAGTGAGTCAATGAGTGTGGCGTTGTTGAGTGTCGCCGCGGTCGCGCTGGATGCGCTGCTGGGTGAACCGAAACGCTGGCATCCGCTGGTAGCGTTCGGCAATTTTGCCGGGCGCATCGAGCAACGGTTCAACGCTGGTGGCCGGGGCTGGCGCAGCCACGGCGTGACCGCGTGGGTGATCGCGGTGCTGCCGCTGACCTTGCTGGCCACCGCATTGTCCTGGGCGCCGTATGTGGGTTGGGTCGTCGAGATCCTCGCGCTGTATTGCGCCCTTGGCATGCGCAGCCTCGGCGAGCACGTCGAACCGGTGGCCCAGGCGCTGCGCGCCGATAATCTGGAAGAGGCGCGTAAGCGTGTCGGTTATCTGGTCAGCCGCCAGACCAGTGAACTGGACAGCACCGCCGTCGCCCGCGCGGCCACCGAGTCAGTACTGGAGAACGGCAGCGATGCGGTGTTCGCCGCGCTGTTCTGGTTTGCTGTGGCGGGTGCGCCGGGCGTTGTCCTCTACCGTTTGAGTAACACGCTCGACGCGATGTGGGGCTATCGCAACGAACGCTTCGAGCGTTTTGGCTGGTGCGCGGCAAAAATCGACGACGTGCTCAACTACATTCCTGCACGCCTTGTGGCGTTGACCTACGCACTGCTCGGTAAAACCCGACTGGCATTGAAATGCTGGCGCACCCAGGCGCCGAAATGGGACAGCCCCAACGCCGGCCCGGTGATGGCGGCAGGGGCCGGCGCGCTCGGTGTCGAGCTTGGCGGCCCGGCGATCTATCACGGCGAACTGCATGAGCGTGCGCAACTGGGCGAGGGCGCTCAGGCCGATGCCGATTCGATCGACCGCGGCTGGCAATTGGTTCAGCGCGGCGTATGGTTATGGCTGCTGATTCTCTGCGTGGGGGCTGAATTCTATGCTTGAGCACGGTGGCCGGCTGCGCAAGGCTGCACTCGAATTCGGAATCGCCGAGGCTGACTGGCTGGACCTGTCCAGCGGTCTGGCGCCGTGGCCATTTCCGATCCCCGACATTGCGTTGCGAGCCTGGGCGCGATTGCCGGAGGCCGATGACGGTCTGGAACAAGCCGCGTGCGATTATTACGGCGCTTCGCAGGTGTTGCCGGTGGCCGGTTCGCAGATGGCCATCCAGTTGCTGCCGCGCTTGCGTCGGGCTGGAAAAGTTGGCGTGTTGTCGCCGTGCTATGCCGAGCACGCCGAGGCTTGGCGCCGTAGTGGCTACATCGTGCGCGAAGTGCTGGAACAGGAAGTCGACTTCTTTATCGACAGCCTTGACGTGCTGGTGGTGGTCAATCCGAACAACCCCACCGGCCTGAGTCTGACCCCGGCGCGGCTGCTCGACTGGCATGCACGGCTGGCCCAGCGCGGTGGTTGGCTGGTGGTCGACGAAGCGTTCATGGACAACACCCCGCAGTTGAGCCTGGCTGCACATACCCATCAGGTCGGTTTGATTGTGTTGCGTTCATTCGGCAAGTTTTTTGGTCTGGCCGGGGTGCGACTGGGTTTTGTCCTGGCCGAGCGCAAGTTGCTTAAATTGCTCGCCGAGCAAGTCGGACCTTGGGCGGTCAGTGGTCCGACGCGGGTGCTGGGTCAGGCTTGTTTGCAAGACACGCAAGGTCACACCCGGCAACGCATTCGTAGCGATGAAACCAGCGAACGACTGGCGTCCTTGCTTGCGCGTCACGGTTTCCAACCGCAGGGTGGCTGCGCCTTGTTCCAGTGGCTGATCACCGAGCACGCCGCCGCGCTGCATGAATTCATGGCCCGTCGCGGCATCCTTCTGCGCCTCTTCACCCACAACAGCAGCCTGCGTTTCGGCTTGCCTGCCGACGCGGCTGAAGAGGCACGTCTCGAACAAGCGCTGCAGGCCTTTTCCAAGGAATTGAAATGACAACCCTGATGGTGCAGGGCACCACCTCCGACGCGGGCAAAAGTACGTTGGTGACCGCACTGTGCCGTTGGGCGACGCGCCAGGGTGTCGCCGTCGTGCCGTTCAAGCCGCAAAACATGGCACTCAACAGCGCGGTGACCGCCGATGGCGGCGAAATCGGCAGGGCGCAAGCGGTGCAGGCACAAGCAGCGTTTCTTGAGCCGCACACCGACATGAACCCGGTACTGCTCAAACCCAATAGCGACACCGGCGCGCAAGTGATCATCCATGGCCGCGCCGTCACCAGCATGAACGCCGTGGCCTATCACGACTACAAAGCCATCGCCATGAAGGCTGTGCTGGTCTCTCACGAGCGATTGAGCGCGGCGTACCCGTTGGTCATGGTCGAGGGCGCAGGCTCGCCGGCGGAGATCAATCTGCGCGCTGGCGATATCGCCAACATGGGGTTCGCCGAGGCGGTCGATTGCCCGGTGCTACTGATTGCCGACATCAATCGAGGTGGTGTTTTTGCTCATTTGGTTGGCACGCTGGAGTTGCTGTCGCCGAGCGAGCAGGCGCGGGTAAAAGGCTTCATCATCAACCGTTTTCGCGGTGACATCGCCTTGCTGCAACCAGGCCTCGACTGGCTTGAGCAGCGCACCGGCAAACCGGTGGTCGGCGTGTTGCCGTATGTGATGGATCTGCATCTGGAGGCTGAAGACGGCATCGACCAGCGCCAGACCGACAAGGCCGATCAAGTGCTCAAAGTGGTGGTGCCGGTGCTGCCGCGCATCAGCAACCACACCGATTTCGATCCGCTGCGTTTGCATCCACAGGTTGATCTGCAATTTGTCGGCCCGGGGCAGGCGATTCCGCCGGCTGACCTGATCATCCTGCCCGGCTCGAAAAGCGTGCGCAGTGATCTGGCCTATCTACGCGCCAACGGCTGGGACACGGCGATCAACCGTCACTTGCGCTATGGCGGCAAGCTGCTGGGGATTTGCGGCGGCCTGCAAATGCTCGGTCAGCAGGTGCATGACCCGCTGGGGCTGGAAGGCTCGCCGGGGTCCAGTGCCGGTCTCGGTTTGCTGGCGTTTGAAACGCAGCTTGAGGCCGAGAAGCAATTACGCAATGTGCGCGGGCGTCTGGCGCTGGAAGATGCTGAAGTCAGTGGCTATGAGATTCATGCCGGGGTGACGACCGGGCCGGCGCTCGAGAACGCCGCAGTGCGGCTGGATGACGGTCGTTGTGATGGTGCGCAGAGCCTTGATGGGCAGGTGTTCGGCACCTATCTGCATGGCTTGTTCGAATCGCCGGCGGCCAGTGCGGCGTTGCTGCGCTGGGCGGGGCTGAGCGATGTGCAGGAAGTGGATTATCACGGGTTGCGCGAGCGCGATATCGAGCGGTTGGCGGATCTGGTGGAGAAGCACCTCGATACTGATCTGTTGCGTCAGCTCTGTGGGATCTAGGGTGTTTCGGCTGCCGCGTTCTCTGTGGGAGCGGGCTTGCTCGCGAAGAGGCCGGTGGCCTCAATACATAACTTTCAGGATGTTCCCATGCTCCAACTGATCCTCGGCGGCGCCCGCTCCGGCAAAAGTCGCCTGGCGGAAAAACTCGCCACCGACAGCAACCTGTCAGTCACCTACATCGCCACCAGCCAACCGCTGGACGGTGAAATGAACGAGCGCGTCGCCCACCACCGCGCCCGTCGTCCAGCCGAATGGTCACTCATCGAAGAACCGCTGGAACTGGCCCGCGTCCTGCGCGAAAACGCCAATGCCGAGCGTTGCCTGCTGGTCGATTGCCTGACCCTGTGGCTGACCAATCTGCTGATGCTCGACGACGCCGAGCGGCTGACCGCCGAACGCGATGCTCTGTTGGACTGCCTGGCGTCACTGCCGGGTGAAATCATTTTTGTCAGCAACGAGACCGGAATGGGTGTCGTGCCGCTGGGCGAATTGACTCGCCGCTACGTCGATGAAGCCGGTTGGCTGCATCAAGCTCTGGCTGAGCGCTGTCAGCGTGTCGTCCTGACCGTCGCCGGCCTGCCCCTGACCCTGAAAGGACCTGCCTTATGACCCAAACCTGGTGGCTGAACCCGTGCAAACCGGTGAGCGCCGATATCGTTGAACAAGCGGCGGCGCGGCAACAGCAATTGACCAAACCAGCCGGCTCTCTGGGGCGGCTTGAGTCGGTGGCGGTGCAGTTAGCCGGTCTGCAAGGGCAGGTGAAACCGACGCTTGAACAGGTCTGGATTGCGATTTTTGCCGGTGATCACGGTGTTGTGGCTGAAGGTGTGTCGGCATTTGCGCAGGAAGTGACCGGGCAGATGCTGCTCAACTTCGTCAGCGGCGGCGCGGCGATCAGCGTGCTGGCGCGCACGCTCGGCGCACAACTGGAAGTGGTGGACCTGGGCACGGTAACGCCCACGCTGAATCTGCCGGGAGTGCGTCACTTGAATATCGGCGCAGGCACGGCGAATTTCGTTCAGGGTTCGGCGATGACTCAATCGCAAGGCGAACTCGCGTTGCTGGCCGGTCGCGACAGCGTGTTGCGTGCCAAAGCGGCGGGTACGCAGTTGTTCATCGGTGGCGAAATGGGCATCGGTAATACCACCGCGGCCAGTGCGCTCGCCTGTGCGTTGCTCGATTGCCCGGTGGCGCACCTGACCGGCCCCGGCACCGGTTTGAATGCCGAAGGTGTCAGCCATAAAGCGCAAGTGATCGAGCGCGCATTGGCGTTGCACGCCGCACAGCGTGGTGATGCGTTGCAGACACTGTTCAACCTTGGTGGTTTCGAGATTGCCGCGCTGGTCGGCGCGTATCTGGCCTGCGCGCAGGAAGGCGTAGCAGTGCTGGTCGACGGCTTTATCTGCACCGTCGCCGCGCTCGTCGCGGTGCGCTTGAATCCGGCCTGCCGCGAGTGGCTGCTGTTCGGGCATCGCGGTGCCGAGCCGGGGCATCGCCATGTGCTGGAAACCCTGAGCGCCGAACCGTTGCTGGAACTCGGCCTGCGTCTTGGCGAGGGCAGTGGCGCCGCGCTGGCGGTGCCACTGCTGCGTCTGGCCTGCGACCTGCACGGACAGATGGCGACGTTCGCTGAGGCTGCGGTGGCGGATCGTCCGGCATGACGTTGCGTCTGGATTTACTGCGACACGGTGAGACCGAACTCGGCGGTGGTTTGCGCGGCAGTCTCGATGACGCGCTCACCGAAAAGGGTTGGGCGCAGATGCGTGAAGCTGTTGTCGCGGGCGGACCGTGGGATCGTTTGGTCAGTTCGCCATTGCAGCGTTGCGCGCGGTTTGCCGCTGAACTCGGTGAAGAACTGAATCTGCCGGTGCAACTGGACAAGGATCTGCAAGAACTGCATTTCGGCGCTTGGGAAGGGCAGAGCGCGGCGGCGCTGATGGAGACGGATGCCGAGGCGCTAGGGCTGTTCTGGGCTGACCCGTATGGGTTTACGCCACCGCAGGGCGAGCCGGTCAGTGATTTTTCTGCGCGGGTGTTGACGGCGGTGGCGCGGCTGCAAGCGGCGTATGCGGGTGAGCGGGTGCTGCTGATCAGTCATGGCGGCGTGATGCGCCTGTTGCTGGCGCAAGCGCGAGGATTGCCGCGTGAACAGTTGCTCAATGTTGAAGTCGGTCACGGCGCGTTGTTCTCGCTGACGGTCGAGGTTGACGGTTTGCTCAAGGAAGGTCACTGACATGCTGCCGCTTTGGATCGCCCTGCAATTTCTGAGCAGCCTGCCGATTCGTTTGCCGGGCATGCCAGAGCCGGAACAGCTTGGGCGCTCCCTGTTGTTCTATCCGCTGGTGGGATTGCTGTTCGGCGTGATCCTTTGGGCGCTGAACCTGGCGTTGGCCGGTGCACCCTTGCTGCTCCACGCGGCGCTGTTGTTGGCGGTTTGGGTGTTGCTCAGCGGCGCCTTGCACCTTGATGGGCTGGCCGACAGTGCCGATGCCTGGCTGGGCGGCTTTGGTGATCGCGAACGTACGTTGACGATCATGAAAGACCCGCGCAGCGGGCCGATCGCTGTGGTGACGCTGGTGCTGGTGTTGCTGCTGAAATTCTCGGCCTTGCTGGCGTTGATTGAACAGCATCAAGCGATGGCGCTGATCATCGTGCCGCTGCTTGGGCGGGCGGCGTTGCTCGGGCTGTTTCTGACCACGCCCTATGTGCGCGCCGGTGGTTTGGGGCAAGCGCTGGCCGATCATCTGCCGCGCAAGGCGGGTTGGCAGGTGCTTGGGTTGAGTACGGCGGCTTGTTTGCTGATCGCCGGATTCAAAGCGATGGTTGCTTTGGTTGTAGCGCTCGTTGTGTTTTTCTGGCTGCGGCAAGTGATGATGCGACGGCTGGGCGGGACGACCGGGGATACGGCGGGGGCGTTGCTTGAATTGCTGGAGATGGCGGTGTTGGTGGGGTTGGTCTTGGTCTGACAGATGGCTGGCTTATCACGCGGCACAAACCGTATTGATAAACTGATGTGTAACTTGATTTAACACAGTCACGGGTATATACACGCACCATGCTTCCTTCTCAGTGTTTGTGCACCAACCTGCGTCGCGCCGCGCGTGGCGTCAGCAGGCATTACGACGGCGCTCTCGACGGCTTCGGGATCAACGTTGCCCAGTATTCTTTGCTGTGCAATCTGCAGCGTCTGGAGCAACCGAGCATCTCGGAACTGGCCGAAGCCATGGGCCTGGACCGCAGCACCCTGGGACGCAATGTGCGCGTGCTGGAGGGCGAGGGATTGGTCGCGCTGGCCGAAGGCGAGGACATGCGTAACCGCATCGTCCGGCTCACCGAGGCCGGTGTACAGCGACTGGCAGCGGCATTGCCGGCCTGGGAAGCGGCGCAGCAGCGGTTGATTGATCGCTTGGGCGCCGAGAAGCGTGAAACCTTGCTCAGATTGCTCGACGAACTGGCGTAGCGCCGGTTTTTTCGGGCTCAAGCGGGTATATACCCGCGAATGGAGAACAACAATGACATCGATGTGGCGTACGCGCGGTTGGGTGTTGCTGGGGAGTGCGCTGATCCTGGCGTTGTCATTGGGCATAAGGCACGGTTTTGGTCTGTTCCTGTCGCCGATGAGTGCGCAGTTTGGCTGGGGGCGCGAGGTGTTCGCCTTTGCCATCGCCTTGCAGAACCTGATCTGGGGCCTCGCCCAGCCGTTCACCGGCGCACTGGCTGACCGCTTCGGCGCGGCGAAAGTGGTGCTGGTCGGTGGCGTGCTCTACGCCGCGGGGCTGGTGTGCATGGGCCTGTCGGATTCGGCGTTGACGCTGTCCCTGAGCGCTGGCCTGTTGATTGGCATTGGTCTGTCTGGCACCTCGTTCTCGGTGATCCTGGGCGTAGTCGGTCGCGCGGTGCCCGCGGAAAAACGCAGCATGGGCATGGGCATTGCCAGCGCTGCGGGCTCCTTCGGCCAGTTCGCCATGTTGCCGGGCACGCTCGGTCTGATCGGCTGGCTCGGTTGGTCGGCTGCACTGCTGGTGTTGGGTCTATTGGTGGCGCTTATTGTGCCGCTGGTGAGCATGCTCAAAGACAACCCATTGCCAGTACTCGGTCATGAACAGACACTCTCTGAAGCCCTGCGTGAAGCCTGTTCGCACTCTGGATTCTGGCTGTTGGCCTTCGGCTTTTTCGTCTGTGGTTTTCAGGTGGTGTTCATCGGCGTGCATTTGCCGGCCTATCTGGTTGATCAACACTTGCCGGCCACGGTTGGCACCACGGTGCTGGCGCTGATCGGACTGTTCAATATCTTCGGCACCTACACCGCCGGTTGGCTCGGTGGCCGCATGTCCAAACCACGTTTACTGACAGCGTTGTATTTGCTGCGGGCGGTGGTGATCGTGTTGTTCCTCTGGCTGCCGGTGACAACGACATCGGCGTATGTGTTTGGCATGGCCATGGGTTTTCTGTGGCTGTCGACGGTGCCGTTGACCAACGGTACGGTAGCGACCTTGTTCGGCGTGCGAAATCTATCCATGCTTGGTGGCATCGTGTTTCTGTTCCATCAGCTCGGTGCCTTCCTCGGAGGGTGGCTGGGCGGGGTGGTGTATGACCGTACCGGGAGTTATGACTTGATCTGGCAAGTGGCGATACTTCTGAGCCTGTTGGCGGCGGCGTTGAACTGGCCGGTGCGCGAGCGTCCTGTCGCACGCCTGCAAACCAGTGCTGGCGCTGCATGAGCCGTTTGTGGTCACGAATTGCCCTCACCGCGCTCGGCGTCGCCTTGCTGGCGCTGGTGTGGTGGGGCTGGCATCAGGGAGGCCTGGCCTTGATGCAGTTGGGCATGAGTATTTGCTAGAAACAGGCCTGGCGAGTAACGTCGAACTCTGACGACTGCTCAAGGATGCTCGAAATGCTGATGCGCTGGTGTGCTGTTCCCGCGTTGCTGATGGCGTTGACTGGCCTGGCCCAGGCCGCTGACTGTCCGGAATTGTTGCAAGGCTCATTGCCGAAATTGCGTGCCAAGGATTCCATTGATCTGTGCAAGCAGTACGCCGACAAACCGCTGGTGGTGATCAACACCGCCAGTTTCTGTGGTTTCGCGCCACAGTTCGAAGGCCTCGAGGCACTCAATCAGCGCTACAAGGCGCAAGGTCTGGAAATGCTCGGTGTGCCCTCCAACGACTTCAAACAGGAGTCCAAGGACAGCGCTGAGACTGCCAAGGTTTGCTATGCCAACTACGGCGTGACATTCGCCATGACCGAGCCGCAGAAGGTTCGGGGTGATGACGCCACGCATATGTTTCAGGTGTTGGCTGCGCAGAGCAGTGCGCCGAAGTGGAATTTCTACAAATACGTGGTGGATCGCCAGGGCAAAGTGATCGCCAATTTCTCCAGCCTGACCAAGCCGGATGATCCGGAGTTTCTCGCCGCGATCGAGAAAGCCATTGCCTCAAAGCCGCTGAAACCCTGATCTAAATGAAAAAGCCCCGCGCTCTTTAACCGAGGCGGGGCTTTTTAGTGGGCGAGGGGTTAGCCTCGCCTGACAGCATCAGAAGCGGTAGGTTGCGCCGAGACCGAAACCGTTTGCCGAGTTTTCATACTTGGAGTTGTAGGTCTGGCCGCGATCGTTTTCGTTTCGGATCTTGACCGACTCTTCCTTCAGGTACGAATAAGCGACGTCGATCGTCAGGTCTTCGGTCGGGCTCCAGCCAGCGCCGATGCTGAAGATCGTCCGGTCGCCGGTAGGAATGCGTGGCGAACGGTCGACGTTGTTGGTCGGCGACTGGTCGAACGTCAGGCCGGTACGCAGTACCCACTCCTTGTTCAACTGGTACGACGTGCCGACGGCATAAGCCCAGGAATCGTGCCAGTTCTGGTCTTCGGTGATTTCACCGAACTGACCGGCCAATGCAGGCTGTACGCCGGAGTTCTTGACGGTGATTTTTTCCAGTTGGCTCCAACGGGTCCAGGTGGAACCGGCATAGACGTTCCAGCGGTCGTTGATCGCTTGGGTGACCGAGAAGTCGATGGACTCAGGCGTGGTGATCTTCAGCGAAGCATCGTACTTCTGGCTGGCGCTAAGGCCTGCCAGGGCCAATGCGCCGTAGTTGACCTTGGTGTTGCCTTCAAGCTTGTAGTCGACTTTGGAGTGATACGTCAGACCCAGTCGCGTGGTGTCGGTGGCTTGTACCAGCACGCCGATGTTGTAGCCCAGTGCGGTGTCGTCACCCTTGATCTTGACCTTGCCATCCGGCAGGGCCTGAGTGGCCGACAGGTTGGATTCCAGCGTGCCGTCGATGCGGTTGATGGTCGGGCCGAAACCGATCGACACCTTGTCGTTGAAGGCGTAGCTGACAGTTGGCTGAAAGGTGATGACCTGTACTTCGGACTTGCTGCCGAAGTAACGACCGGCAAACCCTTTTTCGTAGTCGGTAATCAGGCCAAACGGAACATAAACCCCCAGACCAAATGCCCAATGTTCATCGATCGGTTTGACGTAGAAGCCCATAGGTACGGAGGTGAAGGGCACCATGTCGCCTTTGTTGCTGCCGCCGTTAGGGCTGGAGCTACCGTCGCTGATATCGGTCTTGGCGTCGAGGAATGCAACACCGCCAGTGACTTGTTCGCGCTTGAGGCGCGACATGCCGGCAGGGTTGCCATAAACAGTGCTTGCGTCGTCGGCAGAAGAAGATCGCCCGGCGTAACCCGTCCCCATCCCGCTAATGCTGTGTTCGTTGATGGCAAAGCCGGCGGCGAAAATCTGCGTGGATGCCATGGCAACGGCGAGGCTAAGGGTGGTTTTGAGCATTACTTTTTTCATTATTAGAACTCCTGGTGATCACCGGGGCGAAAATTACCAACATTTTCGTTCCGGCGCTATAGTCCGTATGCGTTGAGTTAGAGCGGTTTTGTAGGACAATCCGACCAGAATGGCGACATGATGGGCGATCTTGAAAAACTGGTCAGTCAGCAAGCGACCTGATTCAGTGGTGAAACACAGGTTTGCCATGCATAAGTGAAGTCCCGCAAGCGACCCTGGGGTTGAAAAGTCTGACGCCAGATACGCGCCATGCCGAGCAGATCATTGGGGGCGGGAAGGGTGGGGTTTTGTTCTTCCACCAGCAGCCAGGCGATGGCCGTGGCGTAACGCAGGTTGACGGTCAATTCCAGGTGCGGGCTGCTGAGAAAGGCATGCTGGCTGGCCAGTCCGCGAACCAGGCTGGCGCGTTCCGGATCGAGCGCCAGATAGTCATCCCAGAGTGCCTGATGGCGATGCTCGGCGATGCGGTAGAGGCCGTGGCCTCGGCGGTCATGCAGGGCGGACCCGAGGTCGGACTGGCTGGCGGCAATGCCCAGCAAAAGGGATTCGGCAGTTGCGCAGTGGCGTCCCAGATAAATCAGCGTAGGACGGATCACGTAGCGACACAGTTCGCTGGCAGCGATACCCATAAAACCCTCGGATCTTGTTATTGGGCGGCGATACCTGAAGGTGGCCTTGGCAGCGGTGGATCGACTCAGGCTCGCCGGAAGCGGATCACGCCGCTTGAGTTGAAGTGTAGTGTCATATTTGCGACGTAAAGGCCTGTTTTTAAAATATTTCCGGCAGTGAGTTATAACCGTTATATCCGATAGTGCTTAGGCGTCGAGGGTGAAAAGTGAAACATCAGGCAATAAAAAGCCCTGCGTTTTAAGCAGGGCTTTTGCTTTTTGCAGCCTTTTCGGCTCTCAGGCAATCAAGGCCTGACGTGTACGATCGATCACGGCCTGCAGCGGTTCGGCGCTGGAGTATTGATCGGGGTACAGACGCTCGCTGTGGCGGGCGATCCCGTGTTCATTGACCACGGTGAAGCTGAAGCAGCCTTTGCGAGCGGCCATGATCAGGCAGTTCATTGGTGCAAAAGCGTTGGTTAGGGTGCGAATGGCATCCTGAGTATGGATTTGAGCAGACATAGTTATTAGGTGTTCCTACAAATGACACGGATAAGAACCGTGCAACGTTAAAACGTTCCAGTAACGTCGACCACCATTGGTCGAACGAAGAACCCGACTGGAACAAAGCAGCCAGTTTGAAGCGCTATTAAGTTGGCGCGCTTGGGCTGGCAGGTAGGTACTTAGGAGGGCAGGCAACACATCAAGGGCAAAGGTTCTGGGCCCGGGGTGAAGATCCTGATCAATTTGCAGGTTGGTTCGGTCAGAGTAAGTGGCCTTCGCAACACCCTTTGCATTCATTCAAAGGCTGTGTTGTCGCAAGATTTACCTGGAAACCATCGAGGGGTCGGTCCCGCTTTTTTCGGTAGTGGCTTCTTGGAAGAAGGTTGACCGTGGGGATGTGTTCGACCGGAATTGACTTTCAGCTTGGTACTAACGCTGCGGATACTAACGGATCGAATTGGACAAAGCAAACCCTGCGTTGAAAAAGATTGCAGTAGCGAGCGGAGTTCGCGATACGACCCCGCAGGGCGCCCCGTATTGGCACACATCTCGACCGTCGGTCGGCGAAGATATATCCGTGAAACGGCGCCTCAGAGCCCTTTATCCCCAGTCAGGGTGCCAAAACGAACCGAAAAAGCGCATTGATATAACCGGGTAACAGGCACTTGTGCACATTAGTTGCGCAGGCTGTAACGACGCTGTCACATCAATCCTGACTCCAGTGGCTGCCTGTATCGAAAGTTTAAGTCAATGAAAAACATCGCTTTTTTTTGTTGGTGAAAAAATCGTCAGTTTGACTGCGGGCCCCATTCCACAAGGCTTTGCGAGGGTTGGAGAGCGGTTGTCCACTGAGTTATCCACAGCTTCTGTGGATTGTCCCGAGCGCTTGCTCTAGCACGGGCGTGCCGGGTTATTTTTCGACTTTACCTGTAAGAAAAAGAGAGTAGAGTGGCGCGCCTTCCGATCTGTCCCACAGTGCTTTATGAAGTTTCGCTCAGTACCAGACTCTGTTACCTCAGAACATCTCCGTGTTACCTCTCCCAAGCGATTTTCCGTGCGTGTGGCCGAATGGTTGCTCGACAGTCCGCGCCTGAGTGACAGCCATAACGCCAAACACTTGGCGGGGCGCTTGCTGAAGCAACCGGCGCGTGAAGGCGTGGTTGCCGCGCAAAGCCGCCTCGGTCAGTTGATGTGCCGCGAGTGCGGTAATGCCCGGGACCGTCGCATCGGTCAGGAACTGCTGCGTCAGGCGGCCCGTGCCGGCGACCGTCGTGCTCAACAGGAACTTGGTCTCATCGAAGACTGAGCTGTCCAAGTTCTGACACCTTCGTTACCCTTCAGGCTTTATCGGATCGGCAGGAGTCGCTATGGCTATGGACTTGACCAGCGTATTGCTCGGTCTCGCAGGCGCTGGGCTGCCATTGTTGGCGCTGGCCTGGCAACTGCAACGGCGGGCGAGCACCGGACAAGCCGAGGTGGCCTTGCTCGAAGAGCGGCTGGCCATGGCGCAACTGGCGCAGGACGGGCTCAACGCTCAGCTTGATGCCAGCCGCGACGAAGTCGCTGACCTAGGGCAGGCCAACGCGAGCAAACAGGCCGATCTGGCGGCACTGCGCCGCGAAGTCGAACTGCTGCAAATCGAGCGCGACGATGCCCGTGACGCCTCCCATGCCTGGAATATCGAGCGTGCCAACAAAGAGGCTGAGCTGCGGCGCCTCGATGCTCAGGCGGCTTCGCTGAACGCCGAACTGCGTGAGCAGCAGGAAAGCCATCAACAACGCCTCAACGACCTGCAAGGCTCGCGCGATGAGCTGCGTGCGCAGTTTGCCGAACTGGCGGGCAAGATCTTCGATGAGCGTGAACAACGTTTCGCCGAAACCAGTCAGCAGCGTCTCGGCCAGTTGCTCGATCCGCTGAAAGAACGCATTCAGTCCTTTGAAAAACGCGTGGAAGAAAGCTATCAGGCCGAGGCCCGTGAGCGTTTCTCGCTGGCCAAGGAACTGGAGCGTTTGCAAGCGCTCAACCTGCGTTTGAGCGACGAGGCGACCAACCTGACCCGCGCCCTGAAAGGCCAGAAAACCCAAGGTAACTGGGGTGAGCTGATTCTTGAGCGGGTGCTGGAACACGCAGGTCTGGAGAAGGGCCGCGAATATCAGACCCAGGTCAATCTCAAAGGCCCGGACGGTGAGCGCTTCCAGCCCGACGTGATCATTTACCTGCCGGGCGACAAGCAAGTGGTGGTCGACTCCAAGGTCAGCCTCACGGCCTATCAACAATATGTGGCGGCGGATGACGACACGCTGGGGCAGGTGGCAATCAAGCAACATGTGCTGTCCCTGCGCAATCACGTCAAAGGCTTGGCCGGCAAGGATTACAAGCGCCTGGAGGGCTTGCACAGCCTGGATTTCGTCTTGCTGTTCGTACCGATCGAAGCGGCGTTTTCCGCAGCATTGCAGGCTGAGCCCAGCCTGTTTCAAGAAGCGTTCGACCGCAATATCGTCATCGTCAGCCCGACCACGTTGCTGGCGACTCTGCGAGTGATCGACAGCCTGTGGAAGCAGGAACGCCAGAGCCAGAACGCCCGGGAAATCGCCGAGCGCGCCGGATGGCTGTACGACAAGTTCGTGCTGTTCATTCAGGATCTGGACGAGGTTGGCAATCGCCTGCAGCAATTGGACAAAGCCTACAGCTCAGCGCGTAACAAACTGACAGAAGGGCGTGGCAATCTGGTCAGTCGCAGTGAACAGCTCAAGCTGCTGGGCGCGCGCGCCAGTAAGAGCTTGCCGGCAGATTTGCTCGAGCGGGCGATGACGGATGTCGATGGGCTGGTCGAGCTACCCGAATAATCACCACCAGTGCGCGCCCACGAGGGTCACCTGAACTCTGGGCGCGCGAGCTTGCTCACGAAGGCATCAGCCGTTTCGCTGCAAACCGAGATTTACAGCGGTAAATACCGACTCAACAACGCTCGCAACGCCGCCGGTTTCACCGGTTTTGCCAGATAATCCAGGCCCGCCGCGTGTACCTGCGCGACCATCTCGGGGCGCCCATCGGCGCTGATCACCACGCCCGGCACCGGCTCGCCCAGAGTTGTGCGCAACCACGCCATTAACTCGGTCCCGGTGTCGCCGTGATCAAGGTGATAGTCGACCAACGCCAGTTGCGGCCGCACCCCCTCGCTGAGCAGTGCGGCGCATTCTTCACGATTGCGCGCCGTCCACACTTGGCAGCCCCAGCGGCTCAACAAGCTGTTCATGCCGATCAGAATGCTGTCTTCATTGTCGATGCACAGCACCTGAGCGCCGCTCGGCAACTTGCCATTGATCTCGGCAACGACGCCCACCGGTGTGGTTTGCGTGCGAGCCAACGGCACACTGACACTGAACACACTGCCGTGCCCCGGCCAAGAGCGCACCCGCAGCGTATGACCGAGCACGCGACACAAGCCATCGGCGATCGCCAACCCAAGGCCGAGGCCTTTTTCGGCGCGCGTCTGGTGGCTGTCGAGGCGTTTGAACTCCTCGAAAATAACGTGCTGCTTGTCTTCCGGAATACCAGGCCCACGATCCCAGACCTCCAGACACAATTCCCCGTTACGTCGCCGCACACCCAGTAAAACCGGGCCTTTGGCGTAACGGTAAGCGTTGGTGAGGAAGTTCTGCAAAATCCGGCGCAGCAACTTGATGTCGCTGTCGATGCGCAAATGACTCCCACGCACGCGGAACGTCAAACTTTGTTCCTGGGCCAGCGCCTTGAACTCCGCCCCCAGCGTGTCGAACAGTTCATTGACTGCAAACGGCTTGCGATCCGGATTGATCTTGCCGTTTTCCAGGCGCGAAATGTCCAGCAGATCGCTGATCAAGTCTTCAGCCGAGCGCAACGAACTGTCGAGGTGCTGGACCAGTTTCTGCGCCTCGCTGCTCAAGCCGTCGTCCTGATGGGAGAGGGCGGCAGAGAACAGTCGTGCGGCGTTCAATGGCTGCATCAGGTCATGACTGACGGCGGCGAGGAAACGGGTTTTCGATTGGTTCGCCGCCTCGGCGGTGCCCTTGGCGTCGGTCAACGCGACGTTGAGTTGCGACAATTCCTGCGTCCGTTCGCTGACCCGTTGCTCCAATCCTTCATTGGCTTCGGTCAGTGCTTGCTCGGCTTCGCGGAACGCGGTGATGTCGGTGAAACTCATGACGAAACCGCCGCCGGGCATCGGGTTGCCGATCAGCTCGATCACCCGGCCGTTGGGGAACAGTCGTTCGGAAGTGTGCGCGCGACCCTGGCGCATCCAGTGCAGGCGTCGGGCAACATGTACTTCCGCTTCGCCGGGGCCACACAAACCGCGCTCGGCGTTGTAGCGAATGATGTCGGCAATCGGCCGGCCTACGCTGATCAAACCTTCCGGGTAGTTGAACAGTTCCAGATAACGACGGTTCCAGGCCACCAGTTTCAGCGACTGGTCGACCACGCTGATGCCTTGGGTGATGTTTTCAATCGCACCTTGCAGCAGCGCCCGATTGAATTGCAGGACCTCGGAAGCTTCGTCAGCGATACGCACTACGTCCTCCAGTTGCATCTCCCGACCTTCAATAGCGGCTTTTACTACAGCGCGCGTCGAAGAAGCGCCGAGTACACCGGCCAGCAAGCGCTCGGTGTGGGCGATCCATTCGCCGTCAGCGTTCTGGTTCGGGTTGTAGCCTTTGCCCTGACGATAAGCGAAACGAATGAAGCTCTGCCGCGCGCGTTCTTCACCGACAAACCGCGCCGCCAGTTGCAGCAAGTCGTCGATCTGCACCGCCAGCATCGAGCGCGCGCTCGGGCGGGCGCTGATTTCCTGGCCGATAAAACGCCCGGCCTGCCAGTGCTCCGACACCCGTGTGCGGGATAACACCGAGACCCACGCAAACAGGGTGAAGTTACCCGCCAGTGACAGCACCACGCCTTGAGTCAACGGCGAGATCGGCAGGTTCAGCGGGTTGCCGTGCAGCCAAGCCAACCCCGGGAAGCTGCTCAGCGACCAACCCAGACTGTGGGCAGCAATAGGCAGAACCAGCGTGTAAAACCACAGGAACGTGCCAGCGGCGAGGCCGGCAAAGACGCCACGGCGGTTCGCCTGTTTCCAGTACAAGGCGCCGAGCATGGCCGGGGCGAGTTGGGTGACCGCGGCGAAGGCGATCTGGCCAATGGTCGCCAGGCTCGCCGTCGAGCCCAGCAAGCGATAGCTGACGTAAGCCAGCAGCAAGATCACCACGATGCTTACGCGCCGTACCGAGAGCATCCACTGACGGAACACTTCGAACGGGCGCTCGGCGTTATTGCGTCGCAGCAACCACGGCAACAGCATGTCGTTGGAGACCATCGTCGACAGCGCCACACTGGCGACAATCACCATGCCGGTGGCCGCCGAAGCGCCGCCGATAAACGCCAGTAACGCCAGCGCCGGATGGGCCTGCGCCAGTGGCAGGCTGATCACGAACGAATCGGGCAGCACGTCGCTCGGTAGCAGCATCTGACCGGCGAGGGCGATCGGTACCACAAACAGCGCGGCCAAGGCGAGGTATGCCGGGAACACCCATTTGGCCAGGCGCAGATCCTGCGGATCAATGTTCTCGACCACCGTGACGTGGAACTGCCGGGGCAGACAGATGATCGCCATCATCGCCACGCCGGTCTGCACCACCATCGAAGGCCAGTTAATGGTCTCTTTCCAGTATTGCTCAAGGCGCGGGGCGAGCATCGCTTGGTTGAACAGATCGTCGAAACCGTCGTAGAGGCCATAGGTCACGAAGGCGCCGACGGCCAGAAACGCGAAGAGTTTGACCAGTGATTCGAACGCAATCGCCAACACCATGCCCCGGTGGTGTTCCGTGGCATCGAGGTTGCGGGTGCCGAAGACAATGGTGAACAGCGCCAGCACCAGTGACACGATCAGCGCCGTGTCCTGGCCGCGAGTGCCCATGGCGTCGACGCCGGCGCCGATCAACAGGTTAACGCCCAGGACGATACCTTTGAGTTGCAGGGCGATATAGGGCAGGACGCCAACCAGGCAGATCAGCGCCACGACCACCGCCAGCGATTGTGATTTGCCGTAGCGCGCCGCGATGAAGTCGGCGATGGAGGTGATGTTCTCCTGTTTGCTGATCATCACCATTTTTTGCAGAACCCACGGCGCGCCCACTAAAAGCAGGATTGGCCCGAGGTAAATCGGCAGAAATGCCCACAATTGCTCGGCGGCCTGGCCGACTGCGCCGAAGAATGTCCAACTGGTGCAGTAAACGGCCAGCGACAGGCTGTACACCCAGGCACGCATTCGCGGTGGCAGCGGTGTGCTGCGACGGTCGCCGTAGAAGGCGATGGCGAACATGATGGCCATATAGGCCAGGGCGACGGCGGCGATCAGCCCGGTGGACAACGACATGCAACACTCCCGACAGAAGACTCCCTGGCACTCCTGCCCGGGCGGACAGTCTCGCATGAGTGTGGCGGTTAGTCAGTGTCGACCAAGGTCTTGGCGTGGCGGGGTGTCGCAGATGTGGAACCGGGTGGTTTTCATGGTGACTTGTCGGGCTTTTTCGCGAGCAGGCTCGCTCCCACATTTGGAACGTATTCCCCTGTGGAAGCGAGCGTGCTCGCGAAGACGTCAGCCCTGCAACGCGATATCAATCAACCGATGCAGCTCTTGCACCTCAAGCGCCGACGCCGAAAACAGAATGCGAAACACCACCGGCGACACCACCAGATTGATCAGCCGATCAACGCTTGGTGCCGGCTCATCGGGGTGGCGCTCAATGATGGTCTGCAACTGCGCCCCGATAATCGTCACGCAATGGCCTGGCGTCGCGCTCGCCTGCACGTCGCGCATCATGTTGCGCCCAGGCTCGGAACTCATTTCATCGAGATACTGCTCAGCCCACGCGCGAATATCGCCGCGCAGGCTGCCGGTTTCAGCCGGCGCGCTGTCGGGGCGCATGCGGGCGAGGGCGACGTCGGCCAGCAACGCAGCCAAATCACCCCAGCGCCGATAGATCGTCGACGGCGTAACGCCTGCGCGCGCCGCGATTTGCGGGACGGTCACGCTCGAGCGCTCCTGTTCTTGCAGGAGTGCGTGAACAGCCGAGTGAATCGACTCTTGCACCCGGGCGCTGCGACCGCCGGGGCGTAAACCTTCTTTAATAGCCATGCGGCAGACCTTAACACAAAGAATTTGCTTTAAGCGGTGGGCGGTAGCACACTCCGCAAAAGCAAAAAATTAGCTTTAGCGGAGTGTGCCCATGAATAGTCCCGTTTCCCATCGTTCGAACTTGTGGTTTCTGGCGATCACCTTACTCAGTTTTCTCGCCGCTTCCACTGCGCCGACGCCGTTGTATCACCTGTATCAGGATCAGCTGCATTTTTCGGCAGCAGTGCTGACCCTGATTTTCGGTGTCTATGCACTGAGTCTGCTGGCGGCGTTATTAACCGTCGGTTCGCTCTCCGATCACCTGGGGCGCAAACCGGTGATCTTCACGGCTGTGCTGCTCAATGCGCTGGCGATGTTGCTGTTCATTTATGCCGACAGCGTCAGTGGGTTGATTGCAGCGCGGGTTCTGCAAGGCTTCGCCACCGGCATGGCCACCGCGGTTTTAAGCGCCACGTTGCTGGACACCGACCGCCAGCAAGGGCCGTTGATCAACAGCGTTGCACCGCTGCTGGGCATGGCGCTGGGCGGCATGGGCTGCGGGTTGCTGGCCGAGTTCGCCCCGGCGCCGTTGCAACTGACTTACTGGCTGCTGCTGGCGCTGTTTGTGGTGCAGGCGCTGTACGTCTGGCGTTTGCCGGAAAGTGTAACGCCGCAAGCCGGGGCGTGGGCGTCATTGCGGCCGACGTTGCATGTACCGATTCAGGCCCGTGCAACGTTGTGGCGAGTGTTGCCGCTGAACACCGCAACCTGGGCGCTCGGCGGTTTCTATGCCTCCCTCGCGCCATCGCTGGTGCGCGCCGCCACCGGTTCCACTTCCAACCTGGTCGGCGGCGCAACCGTGGCGGCATTGACCGTGACCGGCGCACTGATGATCTTCACCCTGCGCAGTCGCAGCGCCAAACGGGCCTTGCAGTTGGGTGCGAGTCTGCTACCGATGGGGCTGGTGCTGATTCTGCTTGGCGTGCACAGCGCCAGTCTGTCGCTGTTTTTCCTCGGCACGCTGGTGGCAGGCTGCGGCTTTGGCGCCGGGTTCCTCGGCGCCGTGCGCAGTCTGGTGCCACTGGCCTTGGCTCATGAGCGCGCCGGGTTGATGTCGGCGTACTACGCGCTGAGTTATCTGGCGTTCTGCCTGCCAGCGTTGCTCGCCGGATACTTGGCACGCCGCTTTGGTTTGCTCGCGACCACCGATGGCTATGGTGCGGTGCTGATCGTGTTGGCGCTAGGCGCTTTGTTGCTCAGTCTGCGTGCTCAACCGGCCAAGGTGTGCAACGCTCCATAACCGGCGCGGTTTCGGTTAGCCTTGCCCGGCCATTCTTCTCACGGATCGACTCATGAAGATTATTCGCAGCAAAACTTTCACTGCTGACCGAGCCTGGGGTGCGCTGGACATCGCCAACATGAACGGCATCACCACACGCCTGCATTGGACCGATCAGCCCTATAAATGGCACGTCAATGATGGCGAGGAAGTGTTCGTGGTGCTCGATGGGCAAGTGTCGATGCATTACCGCGAGGAGGGCGAAGAAAAACAGGTGCAGCTTGACGTTGGCGACATCTTCTACGCCTCGGTTGGCACCGAGCATGTCGCCCATCCGCAAGGCGCGGCGCGGATTCTGGTGATCGAGAGCGAAGGTAGCGTTTGACTGCTTATTGGCAAAACAGATAACAGTTAGAGATATTACCCGTTATATAGATATTCGATTCGGTTCTACCATGGACTCAACCTCACCAGAGGACAGGAGTTCACGATGACTTGCCCCAACAGCGCCAAACCCGGCGTCAAGCCGTTCAATCAACTTCAGCATCCGCGTGAAGTGATCCGTCAATTCACCCCTAACTGGTTCGCCGCGTCCATGGGCACCGGCGTGCTGGCGTTGGCACTGGCGCAATTGCCGTTGACCCTTCCCGGGATGCACGCTGTGGCCGAAGGGTTGTGGTTGTTCAACATCCTGTTGTTCTCATTGTTTAGTGCTGCTTACGCCGCCCGCTGGATGCTGTTTTTCGACGAGGCGCGGCGGATTTTCGGCCATTCCACCGTGTCGATGTTCTTCGGCACCATTCCCATGGGGCTGGCGACGATCATCAACGGCTTTCTGGTGTTCGGTCTGCCGCGCTGGGGCGATGGGGTGATTCAGCTTGCTGAAGTGCTGTGGTGGGTTGATGTGGCGATGTCGCTGGCCTGCGGCGTGTTGATCCCGTACATGATGTTCACGCGCCAGGAACACAGCATTGATCAGATGACCGCCGTTTGGCTGTTGCCAGTCGTGGCTGCGGAAGTCGCGGCGGCCAGCGGTGGTTTGCTCGCCCCGCACCTGACCGATGCCCACTCGCAACTGGTGGTGTTGACCACAAGCTACGTGCTTTGGGCATTTTCCCTACCGGTAGCGTTCAGCATTCTGACCATCCTGCTGCTGCGTATGGCCCTGCACAAACTGCCTCACGAAAACATGGCAGCGTCGAGTTGGCTGGCACTCGGACCTATCGGCACCGGGGCGCTGGGCATGTTGCTGCTGGGCGCTGATGCGCCGGCCATCTTCGCGGCCAACGGTCTACCGGGCATCGGTGAAATCGCTGCGGGTCTGGGACTTGTCGCTGGGATCACTTTGTGGGGCTTTGGCTTGTGGTGGATGTTGATGGCGTTGCTGATCACCGTTCGCTATCTGCGTGACGGCATCCCGTTCAACCTCGGCTGGTGGGGATTCACCTTCCCGTTGGGCGTGTATTCGCTGGCAACCTTGAAGCTGGCGAGCACTCTCAACCTGACATTTTTCAGTATTTTCGGCACGGTGTTGGTCGCTTTGCTGGCGGTGATGTGGCTGATTGTCGGCAAACGAACCCTGCAAGGCGCCTGGCGCGGCGAGCTGTTTGTCTCGCCGTGCATTGCAGGTTTGAAGAAATAACCTGAAAAGTTTAGGTAAGGTGTGGCCTGGATCGCGGTTCGAGATTCCAATAAGAAGTATCCAGGCCTCCCTCTACAAAAACAGGTACACACGGAAGATGAGCCACCCCTCACAGTTCAACCTGCTGCGCACCCGGCGCTTCTTGCCGTTTTTCATCACGCAGTCGCTCGGTGCGTTCAACGACAACGTGTTCAAGCAGTCGTTGATCCTCGCCATTCTTTATCGGCTGACCATCGAAGGTGACCGCTCCATCTGGGTCAACCTGTGCGCGCTGCTGTTTATCCTGCCGTTCTTCCTGTTCTCGGCGCTGGCCGGACAGTTTGGTGAGAAGTTCGCCAAGGATGCGCTGATCCGTCTGATCAAACTGGCGGAAATCGCCATCATGGCGGTGGGATCGGTCGGTTTCCTCTTCGATCATCTGTCACTGATGCTGGTCGCGCTCTTCGCCATGGGCACGCATTCGGCCTTGTTCGGGCCGGTGAAGTATTCAATCCTGCCGCAGGCATTGCGCGAGGATGAGCTGGTGGGTGGCAACGGGTTGGTGGAGATGGGCACGTTTCTGGCGATTCTGGCCGGGACCATCGGTGCCGGGGTCATCATGTCTTCTACTCATTACGCGCCACTGGTGTCGACCGCCATCGTCGGCATCGCGGTGCTGGGCTATCTGGCCAGCCGCAGCATTCCCCGTGCGGCGGCTGCGTCGCCGCAAATGCGCTTGAACTGGAACATCTTCAGCCAGTCCTGGGCGACCTTGAAACTGGGTCTGGGCCAGACGCCAGCGGTGTCGCGCTCGATTGTCGGCAACTCGTGGTTCTGGTTTGTCGGGGCGATTTATCTGACGCAAATCCCGGCCTACGCCAAGGAGTGGATGCACGGTGATGAGACCGTGGTCACGCTGATTCTTACGGTGTTCTCGGTCGGTATCGCGCTGGGGTCGATGCTCTGCGAAAAGCTTTCCGGGCGCAAAGTCGAGATCGGCCTGGTGCCTTTCGGCTCGTTCGGCCTGACTGTGTTTGGCCTGCTGCTGTGGTGGCATTCCGGTGGAATTCCCGACAGCGTCACCGGCCATAGCTGGACCGAAGTGCTCGGCTTCGCACACACCTGGGCAGTGTTGATCGACATTCTCGGTCTTGGCGTTTTCGGTGGTTTCTACATCGTGCCGCTGTACGCACTGATTCAGTCGCGCACCGCCGAGAACGAGCGGGCGCGGGTGATCGCGGCCAACAACATTCTCAACGCACTGTTTATGGTGGTCTCGGCGATTGTCTCGATCGTGTTGCTGAGTGTGGCCAAGTTGTCGATTCCGCAGCTGTTTCTGGTGGTTTCGCTGCTGAACATCGGCGTCAACGCCTACATTTTCAAGATCGTTCCCGAGTTCAGTATGCGTTTCATGATCTGGCTGCTCAGCCATTCCATGTACCGCGTGGAGCATCGCAATCTGGAAGCGATTCCGGATGAAGGTGCAGCGCTGCTGGTGTGCAACCACGTTTCGTTTGTCGACGCTTTGCTGATTGGCGGCGCGGTGCGTCGGCCGATTCGCTTTGTCATGTACTACAAGATCTACAACCTGCCGGTGCTGAACTTTATCTTCCGCACGGCGGGGACAATTCCGATTGCCGGACGCAACGAAGACATTCAGATCTACGAAAAGGCCTTCAGCCGGATAGCCCAGTATCTGAAGGACGGTGAGCTGGTGTGTATCTTTCCGGAAGGCAAGTTGACGGCCGATGGCGAGATCAACGAGTTCAAGGGCGGACTGACGCGGATTCTGGAGGAGACACCGGTGCCGGTGATTCCGCTGGCATTGCAGGGGTTGTGGGGGAGTTTCTTCAGTCGCGATCCGAACAAGGGCGTGTTCCGCCGGTTGTGGTCGCGGGTGACGTTGGTGGCCGGACCGGCGGTGGCTGTGGAAGCCGCGCAGCCGGCGAAATTGCAGGAGTTGGTGGGGGCGTTGCGCGGGACAGTCAGATAGTCGCTGACTTCAAGGGCCCCTTCGCGAGCAAGCTCGCTCCCACATTCAGCCGCGTTCTGTCAGAGGAATACGGTCAACTGAGGGCGCGGGCTTGCTCGCGAAAGCAGTTGTGGCCTAAGCGCTGACCTTGAGGCCAATCAACCCGGTAATGATCAACGCCACACTGGCCAGCCGAATCAGCGCCATCGACTCGCCAAACAAAATGATTCCGGCAATCACCGTGCCCACGGCACCGACGCCGGTCCAGATCGCATAAGCCGTGCCCAGCGGCAACTCCTTCATCGCAAGGCCCAGCAGGCCAAGGCTGATGGCCATGGCCGCAACGGTCAGTGCGGTGGGGAGCGGGCGGGTGAAGCCGTCAGTGTATTTCAGGCCGACGGCCCAGCCGACTTCAAACAGGCCGGCGCAAAACAGAATGATCCAGGACATGGGAGACCTCCATCGATTGATGGGGTCGTCCCCGGGTTAATGACTCGATCGAGCCGCAGGGTCGTCCCCGCGTTGCGAAATAGTCTGACGAGCATTAACCCAAGGATCAAGTTTTGAAATCAGTCCACTGTTTGTCGTGACAGCATTTGACGATCTTCTTTCTCACTCCTTCGCCGGAAGTATGTCGAAAGCAGTGCCCCGGAAATGTTGTGCCAAACGCTGAACAGCGCGCTCGGCACTGCCGCCAATGGCGAGAAATGCGCGCTGGCCAGCGCGGCGCCCAAACCGGAGTTCTGCATCCCGACTTCCAGTGCCAGCGATTTGCGCTGGGCCAACGGCAACTTGAACAGGCGCCCGGTGAAGTAACCCAGCACGTAGCCGAAGCTGTTGTGCAGCATCACCACGGCCATGATCAGCAGGCCGGATTCGGCAATTTTCGCCTGACTGGCCGCTACCACGGCGGTGACGATGATCACGATGCTGACCACCGACACCAGAGGCAACACATCGACCGCGTGGCGAACCCTATCGCCGAGCAAACGTTGAGCAACGACGCCGAGGATGATCGGCAGCAGCACCACTTGCAGGATCGACCAGAACAGCTCCATGAATGACACCGGCAACCACGCCGAGGCCAGCAGCCAGATCAGTGCCGGGGTCAGCAGCGGGGCGAGGAGGGTGGTGACGGCGGCGATGGCCACCGACAGCGCCAAGTCGCCGCGGGCCAGCCAGGTCATCACGTTGGAGGAGGTGCCGCTGGGGCAGCAGCCAACCAGAATCACACCGACAGCAATTTCTGGCGGTAGGTGAAACGCTTGGCACAACAACCACGCCACGCCGGGCATGATCACGAAATGCGCGACCACGCCCAGCGCTACACGCCATGGGTGGCGGGCAACGGCAGCGAAGTCGTCGAGTTTGAGGGTCAGGCCCATGCCGAACATCACCAGTCCGAGCAACGGCACGATGGCGCCTTTGAGGCCAAGGAACCATGCCGGTTGCAGGAACGCCACGACGGCGAAAATCAGAACCCAGTAAGCGAAGGTGTTGCCGACAAAGCGGCTGAGTGCAGCCAGTGCGCGCATGGCCCGATCCTTATTATTAGTCACACCACAAAACCAATTGTGGGAGCGGGCTTGCTCGCGAAGGCGTCGGGTCAGCCAATATTTATTTGAATGACACACCGCTTTCGCGAGCAAGCCCGCTCCCACAGTTTGAACTCCGTTGGTCTTTAGATCCCCTGCGGAGTCTCTTCCCCGCCCAGCGCTTCAACCAGCGCCGGCAGGAAGTCGCCGAACGTCAGCATCATCAGGGTGAAGCTGGCGTCCAGTTGGCCTAGAGCTTCGTCGCCGCCGTCCTGTTCCGCCTGATCCTGCAACAGGTCTTCGAACTTCAGGCGCTTGACGGTCATTTTGTCGTCGAGCATGAACGACAACTTGTCCTGCCAGGCCAGCGACAACTGAGTGACGACTTTGCCGGTGCTCAGGTGCAACTGGATTTCTTCGCTGGTCAGGTCCTGGCGCTTGCAGCGCACGATACCGCCGTCTTCGTGGGTGTCGCGCAGTTCGCACTCGTCCAGTACATAGAAATCGTCGGCGGCTTTTTGCGTGGTGACCCAATCAGTCATCACAGCGGTCGGTGCCATCTTCACGGTCAGCGGACGGACGGGCAGGGTGCCGATCACTTCACGCAGCGTGGAGAGCAGGTCTTCGGCACGTTTCGGGCTGGCCGAGTTGACCAGGATCAGACCCGTTTTCGGCGCAATGGCCGCAAAGGTCGACGAGCGACGGATGAAGGCACGCGGCAGGAAAGCCTGGATGATTTCATCCTTGATCTGATCGCGTTCCTTCTTATAGACCTTGCGCATCTGCTCGGCTTCGATCTCTTCGACCTTTTCCTTGACCGCGTCACGCACGACGCTGCCAGGCAGAATGCGTTCTTCTTTACGTGCAGAAATCAGCAGGAAGTCACCGCTGACATGCACCAGTGGAGCATCTTCGCCTTTACCGAATGGCGCGACGAAACCGTAGGTGGTCAACTCCTGGCTTGCACATGGACGCGCCAGTTTGGTGGCCAGTGCAGTTTCCAGCGCCTCGGCATCGACAGGCAGGG
>NZ_JBIUWM010000044.1:0-45968 GCF_044743445.1 Pseudomonas sp. NPDC087615
CGAGACCAGCACCCTGATCAACGAAATCGACACCGTTCGCTCCTCGATCAATTACAGCCTGGGTGCCAATCTGGAAAACCTCGTGTTGACCGGCAGTGCCAACCTGTTGGGCTACGGCAACGCCCTGAACAACGTCCTTGCCGGCAATGATGGCAACAACGTTCTCAATGGCGGAGCCGGCAACGACACCTTAATAGGTGGCCGAGGCGTGGACATGCTCACCGGTGGCTCCGGAGCTGATACGTTTGTCTTCAACGACATTAGCGAAGTGGGTAAAGGCTCCCAACGTGACGTCATCTATGACTTCAACAGCCTGCAGGGCGACAAGATCGACCTGTCGGCATTTGACGCCAATCTCGGCACTGCCGGCCTTGATTCCTTCACCTTTATCGGTTCGGGCGACTTCACGGGCGCCGGTCAACTGCGTTTTATCGATCAGGTGCTCTCGGGCAACGTCTCCGGCAATGCCGGTGCGGACTTCGAGATTCATCTGGTCGGTGTGAACACGTTCTCCGCCCAGGACCTAGTGGCCTGAGTGAGATGAAATAACCGTTCTGCGCAATGCAGAATGGTGCAAAGAAAACGCCCCGAATTTATCGGGGCGTTTTCTTATGCAACGTGTACCCCATCGTTATCCCAGCACACCCAATTCTTTGGCCCGCGCCACCGCCTGCGTGCGTCGTTCCACCCCCAGCTTGCTGTTGATATGGCTGGCATGGGTTTTAACGGTATGCAGCGAAATGAACAGCTGTTCGCTGATTTCCTGATTCGAACAGCCTTGGGCGATCAGGCGCAGTACCGCCAGCTCCCGACTACTGAGCTGTTCGGCAGTGCAAAACTCGACAGCTGGGCGGACTGCAGCAGGCGGTATGTACTCGAGCAATTGTTGCCCAGACAACGAGGGTGAAGTCTGCAATTGCCCGCGCAACCAGTCTGCATGCCCTTTCACCAACACATCGAACGGTTGCAGCACGCCCCCCGCCGCCGCGTCCAGCGCCTGACTCAATGCCTTGCGTGCTTCTGGCTCTCGACCACCCGCTATTAGCAACGCCACTTTCTGCGTCAACGCCATCACGCTGAGCAATTGCCGCCCGGTTTGCTGTCCATTCTCATGCAGCACATTCAACCGACCTTCGGCGAGCATCGGCTGCCCTTTGATCACATCAAGCAACGCCTGTTGCAGCTCAACATGCAACGGCAACTGTGGATGAAATTCCGGCGGAGCCGCGGCGCGTTCACCCGTGTAAGTCTGGCCCAGTCGCGCCAGCCAGGCTTCAGCCAGATCAGTACGCCCCTGCGCCAGCCACAGTTCACATTTGACCAGCGTGATCATCGCCAGATAGTAGATGGGCGGTACGTCCCAGATGTGCATCAGGCGTTCGGCTTCGGCGAGTTCGGCGAAGGCTTTGGCGAATTCGCCGCTCGCGCCGTCCAGGCGTGCGATCACGCAGTGACCGATCAACACGCTGATATCACGACAGGCGCGCGCCTCGCCAATACCAGCCAGTAACCGCGCGCGCGCGGCCTGTGGCTGCAAGCGCATCGCCAGCAGAAAACCTTCGTACAGCGTCAGCCGTGCGCGCACCGCGTACAAGCGTTGCGGTGACAGGCCGCGCAGGCGCTCCAGGCCCTGGTGCACTTCATCCAATGCCCGCAGGATTTCGCCGCGCGCCTGCAACACGCGGGCTCGGTCGTAATGCGCCAAGGCTTCGAAGAGGGGATTGCCGACGCGTTGCGCCAGCTCAAGGGATTCGCGGTTCAGGCCACGGGCACGCCAAAGATCGCCGTCAGCGATTGCCAGATTGGACAGCGTCGACAAACACATCAGCCGTTGGCCATAACGCTTGGCCGGCAGGCTCTCCAGCGCTTCGGTGCAATACCTGAGGGTTAACTCACGATGGCCGCGGCCACGGGCAATGATTCCGCTCAGCGCCAGCCATTGCGCCAGCATCGACTTTTGCGCCGTGGCGGACGGGGCCGGCAGGAAACGACTCAAGTGGCTGGACAATTCTTCGGCCGCGTCGAGCTGACAGGCCAGCCCAAGCGCCCAGCTGTAAAGGACGATCAAGCGCGGTGTGCTGATCAGCAGACTATCGGGCAAGTCCATTTTCCAGCGCAGCAGCATGCCGACGTTTTGCTCGGCCAGCAGTTGTTCTTCTGAAAGGTTCTGTACCAGATTCGCCGCCACATCGAGGTGACCGGCGCGCAAGGCCTGTTCCACCGCTTCGTCGAGCAGGCCCTGGGCATTGAACCAGCGACAGGCACGCAGGTGCAGCGTGGCGGTCGGCACCATCGCCTGGGCAATCGGCCGGCTGCGCAACAGATCAGAAAACAAATGGTGATAGCGATACCAATGCCCGTGCTCATCCAGCGGCACCAGAAACACCTGATGCGCCAGCAGGAAACGCAGGATCTCGGCACTGTCATGGGCTTCACGCACCGCATCGCAGAGTTCGCTGCAAAAGCGTTCCTGCGGGGCAGTGTCGTAGAGAAACGCCTGCACTTCGGTGGGCAGACAATCGATGACTTCTTCGAGCAGATAGTCGCGGATCAGCCCTTCCCCGCCGTTCAGTGCCTGAGGCAAAGCGGCATCGCCGCCGGCTTCGGACACCGCCAGTAGCCAGAAACGCAATCCCGCCACCCAGCCTTCACTGCGCAGGATCAGATTCTCCAAGGCTTCGCCGCGCAATGAAGTGCTGTGGCGATCAAGTAACGTCAGGGCTTCGTCGTGGGTCAGGCGCAGATCCTGCTCATGCAGTTCAAGCAATTGCCGGGACAGGCGCAAGCGCGCCAGATGCCAGTCCGGGCGCTGCCGACTGGTGACCATCACCAGCAAGCCGTCGGGCAGGTGATTGAGGAAAAACTGCAGGCAACGGTCCAGGACCGGCCCTTGGGCGAGATGGTAATCGTCGAGCACCAACAACAATGGGCTCAGCGGATCGAGGTGCAACGCCAGCTCATCGAGCAGACCGTCGAGCCACTCTTCGAAGGCGAAGGGCTGATGGCGTTGACGCATTTTCAGCAGGCCGAGGGCGCGACTGCCCAATTGCGGAAAATAGTCCTGCAAGCCTTCGAGCAGGCGCTCGAGAAACCGCCCAGGGTCACTGTCGCGAGGGCTCAAACCCAGCCACAGACTTTGCCAGTGCGCAGGTAGGCTCTGACAGAACTCCACCGCCAACGAGCTTTTGCCGAACCCGGCGGGAGCGCTGACCAGCAACAGCCGTCCACCGAGCCCGGCTTGCAGGCGCTCGCAAAGGCGTGGTCGCAACACGTAGCCATCAGGCAACGGCGGGCGAAAAAAACGCCCGGCCAGTGCCGCGACAGCAACGCTTGCGGGGCCCGGAAGTGGGGACAGATCAGTCATGGCCGGCTCTTGTTCGAATTGCAGTTGGCGGCGTTGCAGATGTCCGCAGACTAGCCTTAAACGATCCGGTTATGAAGGTTGCTGCTACAAATGGCTACAAAAAAGCTACAGACAAAAAAACGCCCCGAACCAGTCGGGGCGTTTTCACGAGGATGCGGCCTCGCTTTACAACGGTTTAGCGAACGCCTTCCTGGCGCAAAGCAGCAGGGGTGAAGTCGCTGGTGGTGGCGGTGAAGCCGAAGTCATAGGCCTGTTTCTCTTCGTTCTTCATGCCCAGCGCCAGATAGCGGCCGGATTGCAGGTCGTAGAGCGTTTCCAGCGCGTACCACGGCACTTGCTTGTCGTAGTAGTTCTCGGCATGCGCCTCGGCTACACGCCACAGTTGGCCACGACCATCGTAATGGTCGATGACGGCTGCTTGCCAGGTGTCTTCATCGATGTAGAAGTCACGCTTGGCGTAGATGTGGCGCTGACCTTCCTTGAGAGTCGCCACTACGTGCCAGACGCGACGCAACTCGTAACGCGCCAGATCCTGGTTGATATGGCCAGCCTTGATGATGTCGGTGTATTTCAGTTTCGGATCGTCGAGCTTGTAGCTGTCGGAGGCGATGTACATCTCTTTCTTGCCTTCGAGTTTCCAGTCGTAGCGATCCGGCGCACCGTTGTACATATCGAGGTTGTCGGAGGTACGCAGACCATCCGCCGCAGTACCCGGGCCGTCATAGGACACTTGTGGCGCGCGACGCACACGACGCTGACCGGCGTTGTAGACCCACGCCGAACGTGGCTCTTTCACTTGGTCAAGGGTTTCGTGCACCAGCAGCACGCCACCGGCCAGACGCGCCGGCGCGGTCACTTTCTGTTTGAAGTAGAACAGGATGTTGCCCGGGTTCTTCGGATCGTAGTCCTTCATCTTGTCGCGGAACACGAACTGGTCCTGGAAGTACACTAGGCTGAACGAGCCATTCGGTTGCGGCGTCGCCTGGGTCACCAGACGGGTCACGCTGCCGCCGCGATAGCGGGTGATATGGTTCCAGATGACTTCCACACCGCTTTTCGGGATCGGGAACGGTACGGCCGTTTCGAAGTTCTCCAGCCCGTTGCCGCCGGACACCAGATTGGTATTGGTGGCGTTTTTCTTGATTGCGGCAAACACGTCATCCGGCACGGTAGCACCGCGATGGGACGGGTAAACCGGCATCTTGAAGCTATCCGGGTAGCGCTTGAACATCGCGTACTGCCCCGGGGCGAGCTTGTCCTTGTATTGATCCACGTTCTGCGCAGTGATGGTGAACAGCGGTTTCTCGCTTGCATAGGGGTCAGACAGGAACCCCTTGCTGTCGACTGTGCCTGCATTTTTCGGCAGCGGTTTCCAGGCCGGAATCGAACCGTCGGCATTACCGGCCATTTCGGCGCCCATCGGGGTCAGGCTCTTGCCCAGTTTGTCGGCTTCGGCAGCAGGCACCGCGGCCATGACACCGGTCGCCAGCAGCGACAGGCCCAGAACGCTGGCATGGAACAGACTCTTTGTTATTTTCATAAATTCGTTCGTCCTGAAATGCAGTGCTTAGAAGTTCACGCCGAAGCTGAGCGCTACGAAATCGCGGTCATCCACCGTGGTGTACTTGCCGTCGAAGAAGTTGGTGTACGCCAGGCTCGCGGTGTAGGTGTTCTGGTACTCGGCATCGACGCCCAGGCTGACGGCTTTGCGACCTTCCTCGAAGTTGCCGCCAGGGCCTGGCGAGTAGCCGCTGACGTCATGAGACCAAGCCACGTTCGGCTTGAGGTTCACGCCAGCGAATACATCGTTGTATTCCCAGATGGCGCGACCGCGGTAGCCCCAGGACGCGGCAGTGGTGAAACCTTCGTTGGTGCAATTGCGACTGCGGTTGTTCTGCGGCGAGCCTGGCCCCGCACCGTTGATGGTGCCGTTGTTGAGAATGTTGGCGCAGGTGTCGACGCCACCGGTGGCTGGCAGTTCACCCGGGCCGTAGACCGGATCACGGCCATAACGCTTGTCGGACTTGCTTTCCAGACCGCCCACGTAAGTCATGCCCACCTCACCCACCAGGGTCAGACGGCTGGCGCCCATCACCTGATCGAAGAAGTGCGTGAAGGTGGTTTGCAGTTGGGTGATTTCCTTGCGCTCGTAACCATGCAGATCCTGGCCTGGAACGCCGTCGAGCAGCGATGCATTGCTGTACGGGCCACCCAGCGGACGCACACCGGCGAACAGGATGTCGGTGGAGTTCAGTTGTACCGGCGCGTTCGGGCGATAGCTGATTTCACCGCTCCACGCCGTACCGGTAGGCAGGGTGGTGGAGAAACTCAAGCCGTAGAGACGGATGTCTTCAGGGTATTCGACAAAGTACTTCGAGTTACCCGCGACCAACAGCGGCCCGAGTGCACGAAATGCCGCAGGTAGTGCCGCCACGCCGTTATAGACCGATTGTGGCGCGCCCGTGGCGCTGAAGATCGGCGCACGGCTGTGGTAGTTCATGAAATAAGCACCGAATTCGGTGTCCAGCGGCTCGTACATGTACCGGAAGGACGCGCCCCACTGACCACTGTCACGGGCATCGCGGTCGGCGCCGCGGCGCACCAGAACGCCCTCTTCGTTGACATTGACCCCGTTGGCAGCCAAAGGCCCCAAGGCGACCCCCGGGATCTGCGAGCGCTTGTTCAGCACCCGCAGGTTGTCGGTGCAGCCGTCGGCAATGATGTCCGGCTGCGCGAAGAAGGTGCCGCAGTTGTCGACGACGGTCTGGTCCCATTCCAACTGATAGAACGCTTCGGCCGACAGGTTTTCAGTCAGGCTCTGGGACACGTAGAACATGTTGACCGGGATCAGGCCTTCCTTGATCTCGGCGCCCGGACGACGGAAGGCAGACACGTCGATCGGGTTGATCGAGTTGATACCGCCACCGATGAAGGTACTTTCACCCCAGCTTACGACCTGCTTGCCCAGACGCACGGAGCCTGGTTCATCGGCAATGGAGTAGTTGTGGTAGACGAAAGCATCGAGGATCTGACCGCCCGAAGATTTGGCACCCTCCTTGCGGTTGTTGTCGCTGATGTCCTTGAACTGGCGGCTTTCATCCTTGAGTTCAAAGTCGTACCAGTATTTGCCACGAACGAAAACGCCGGTGTCGCCGTATTTCAGTTCGAGATCATGGATACCCTTGAAGATCTTCGAGAACGTCTCACCGCTCTTGAAGTTGGCGTGACCGTCGTCTGATGTCTGCGACAGGCCATGGCCGCCGTTGTTGACGCCGATGAGGTTCTTGTTCGGCTGCTGAGTAGACCAACTGGCACCGACCGACAGGGACGAGTCGAACTGGCCCTCGATTTCACCGACGTTGAAACTGACGCCGAATGCGGGCCCGGCGAGCGAAGAGGCAAGACTGACCGCCAAAGGCAGTTTTGCCCGGCGCCAGAACTGGTTTACTGAGGTCATCGACGCTACTCCATGTGCATTATTGTTATGGCAGTGAGTACTTTTAAAAACGCCTGAAGGACCGGCTGCCAAAGGCTGACCGAAATCACTCCAAAGATGCATCGCCCCGTTTTGTGCGTGTGCCCCGTTCTTAAAAATCCTTGAGTGGACTATAGCCAGCAGGTTGTAGAGCTTGATCCCTCTAAAGTGTGATTTGCAGCTGCCGGCCACTCTGGAACAGTCCTTTTGCCAGTCCGACAAATGTCGGCACGGCAAGGATGGCTGATTTTTTCGATTTCACAAGCCAAGCGCTTGCTTGGTGGGCCTGACGCGCCGTTTTCGGCGCGCCGGCAGACACTCAGAGTGTCGAGAGGAAGGTGCTGTTGTTGGCCTGCCATTCGGTGATGTCGAGGCGGATGCGCTTCTTGTCGAGCTTGCCAACGCTGGTCTTGGGAATTTCGGTAACAAGGGCAATCTGGCTCGGAATCGCCCACTTGCTCAGGTGCCCCAGTTCCACAAATGGCTTGAGGTGTTCCTTGAGCTCACGCGCCCCGATCTCGTGCCCTTCACGGATCACCAGTAGGGCAAACGGACGCTCCCCCCACTGCGGATCGGCGATGCCCACCACTGCTACTTCGCGTACCGCGACATGGCGGCTGATCAGGTCTTCGAGGTCCAGCGAGGAAATCCATTCGCCACCGGTCTTGATCACGTCCTTGATGCGGTCACGGATGTCGATCACGCCCATGCTGTCGAGCGTTGCCACGTCACCGGTGTGCAGCCAGCCGCCGGTCCAGAGCTCAGCGCCCTTCTGCGGCTCGTTGAAATAGCCTTCGGTCAGCCATGGTGCGCGCAGCACCAGTTCACCCTGCGTCTCGCCGTCGGCCGGGAGGAAATTGCCCTCGGCGTCGATGATCGCGGCTTCCACCAGCGGTCCAGGGACACCGGCCTTGATCCGATAAGTGGTGCGTTCATCCTCGGTACCGGCCATCAACTCATCGTTGAGGTGTGCGCAGGAAATCAGCGGCCCGGTTTCCGACATGCCGTACGCCGCCGTGAGCTGAATGCCGCGCGCCTTGGCGGTTTCATACAAGGTGCGGTTGAGGGCGCTGCCGCCAATGACGATTTTCCAGCCACCGAAATCGGTGTCCTGCGCACCTTTGGCGTTGAGCAGCATTTGCAGGATGGTCGGCACGCAATGGGAGAACGTGACCTTCTCCTTGCGCCACAACTCCACCAGAAACTCCGGATCGTAACGCCCCGGGTAAACCTGTTTGAGCCCGAGCATGGTCGCCACATACGGCAGGCCCCAGGCGTGTACGTGGAACATCGGGGTGATCGGCATGTACACGTCGTTGGTGCCAAGCAGGCGCACGCTGTCGATGGAGCCCATTATCGTCGACACGCCCATGGTGTGCAGCACCAGTTGCCGATGGGTGAAATACACGCCTTTCGGGTTGCCGGTGGTGCCAGTGGTATAGAACGTGGTGGCAACCGAATTTTCGTCGAAATCCTGGAAGTCGTACTGCGGGCTCGCGGCGGCCAGCAGGTGTTCGTACTCGCCTACCAGATTCGGCAGCTCGGCGGTTTTCTCCGGCAAGTCAGTCAGTAGCAGGGTTTTCTCGACCGTGGTCAGGTGCGGCGCGATCGCTTGGTACAGCCCGACGAACTCGCTGTTGACCAGCACAAAGCGGTCCTCGGCATGGTTCATGGTGTAAAGGATCTGTTCCGGCGACAGACGCACGTTGATCGTGTGGATCACCGCGCCGATCATCGGAACGGCAAACATGCACTCCAGATAACGATGGCTGTCCCAGTCCATCACCGCCACGGTGTCACCGGCCTTGACGCCCGCCGCCGTCAGCACGTTGGCCAGTCGCGCCACACGCTCGATCAGGGTCGGATAGCTGTAGCGCAACTGGTCTCGGTAGACGATCTCGCGGGTTTTCTCGTAACGGGCGCCGGACATCAGCAGCCGTTTAATCAGCAATGGATACTGGTAGGCCCCATCGGCCGGGGGAATGACGCGAGTCTGCAACATAAGAATCCCTTTTCTGACTGCACGGTGTTGGCGTAGAGATTTGCACTCTAGAACCCTTATACGCCAGCCAAATCAGCCGAAGGAATGATTTGCACAGCCGTACAAATGCTAGCTTTGCGCCAGCATTTGCGGTTTTCGCCATCGATCAGGCGGTTTGTCCTACAGCCTCTTCAGAAGGCGTCCGAGGGAAAACCACCGCTGCGAGGAAGGTCAAAGCGCCGAAACCCGCAAGAATCAAGTACAGGCCTACGAAACCATGACGCGGTTCGACATAGGAAATCAGCGGAATCGCCGTCGCACTGGCACCGAACGATAAGCAGTAACGCAGGGCGAAGACGCGCGATTGCCACTGCGGGGCAACGAAGTTGGCAACCATCGCATCGTTGACTGTTACCTGACCGAACACCACGAACATGAATGCCGCACCCAGCGCGATCACTGCCCAGCCCTCGGCATAGGCCAGCGCAATCAACAGTGGCGCCTGGCACAACGTCAACACAATGAACGGCCATTTCAGACTGATCCGGTGCAGCACTCGACCGATGCTCAACTGCGCGACCGCGCCAAAGGCATAAGCCAGGCTGACCACCACACCGAGGGTTTGCGGCGAAGCGAACAGGTCATGCAAACGCTCCTGAAACAGTTTCGGATAAGTCATGGTGGTGGCGTTGAACACTACGCCGCCGGTGGCTGTGGCCAATGCCAGAACGCCGAACACCATAACCATGGAAATGCGCTGGCCGGCGGCCCCTTTGAGTGGCGTGTGCGGGCGTTTCGGAATCGGTTCTTCGCGTACCTGCAAAGCGAAACCCACACCTAAAATAATCGCCACTGCACCCGGCAGCAGAAACGCCGAGCGCCAACCGAATTGCGCCACCAGCAACCCGGTGATCAGTGCCGAAAACGCCACGCCAAGATTGCCCCACATGCCGTTGATGCCGATTTCACGGCCACGGTTTTGTGCGTAGGCCACCAGCATCGCCGTACCGACCGGGTGATAAATCGCCGCAAAAATACCGATCAGGGTCAGACCGATCACCAGCATGGTCGGACTGCTGCTCAGGCCGGTGAAAATCGCCGAAGCGCCGATGCCGAAGAAAAACACCCTCATCATCTGCCGCCGACGCCAGTGATCGCCCAGCCAACCAGCGGGTAGCGAACAGGCGCCGAAGGCAATGAAACCGCCCAGCGACAGGCCGATCAGCGCGGCGTAATCGAGACCGAACGCCTGAGTCATGCCGAGCACAGCGGCGGGAAAAATCAGCATGAACATGTGGTCGATCACATGCGCGGCGTTGATATAGCGAATGACGTTTCTGGATTGATTCATGGCGGCACGCTTTACGTTGTTGTGTGGCGCTTATGCTAAGTTGGCCATAAAGCGCATTCCTGCCAAGCAAGTCATCGAAACAGACATGTTGATCAGCCACTTCGGACATGGCCCGGTGAGTGCCTATCCACGGGATTATCTGGATGGCGCGCACCAGCCGCTGCACATGCATCGAGAGGCGCAGCTGCTGTATGCCGTCCGCGGGATCATGCGCGTGGTCACGGAATCGGGAGCGTGGGTGATTCCGCCGAGTCGCGCGGTGTGGATTCCACCCGAGGTGGCGCACGAGATTTTCATGAGCGGCGACGTGCAGATGCGCTCGCTGTTCATCGCGCCTGCACTGTCGCCCGCCAGCCTGCAAAAGTGCTGCGTTTTGGCCGTGACACCGCTGCTGCGCGAGCTGATCCTGCGCGCGGTGCAAGGGCCGCCGCACGCCGACAACCCGCTGATTCAGCAGTTGATGCTCGAAGAACTCGCCAGTCTGGAAAACCTGCCGTTGCACATTCCGATGCCCACCGACCGGCGCCTGCAAAATATTTGTCTGGCGCTGCTGCACACCCCGGATCATGCCAATACGCTGGAGGATTGGGCACAGCAGGTCGGCGCCAGCTCACGCACGTTGGCGCGGCTGTTTCAGCAACAGTTGAAGATGAGTTTCAACGCCTGGCGCCAGCAACTGCGCCTGATGGAAGCTCTGCCCCGCCTGCTCGCCGGGGACAGCGTGCAGCGTGTGGCGCAGGATTTGGGCTATGGCAGCGCGCGGGCATTCAGTGCGATGTTTCGCCGTTTGCTCGGGGAAAATCCCCGCGACTACCTCAATAATCTGAGCAAACTCAGCGAACTGGTGTAAGACCCTGTGGGAGCGAGCCTGCTCGCGAAAGCGGTCTTTCAGCCACCAATAATGTCGACTGACCCAACGCCTTCGCGAGCAGGCTCGCTCCCACAGGTTTAAGTCGCGGTTCTGAGATCAGTGCATCTCGGTGAACGCCAGTTTCACGCCGATGGCGATCAGCACCGCGCCCATGGTGCGGTCGAACCAGTGGCCCATGCGGGCGAAACCGGCGCGCACGCGTTGCTGGCTGAAAAGCATCGCCACGAGGCAGAACCACACAGCAGTTGCAACCGCCAGGTAAACCCCGTAACCGGCCTGCACCGACAGCGGCGTGTGCGGGTTGATCACCACGGTGAACAGCGACAGGAAAAACAGCGTGGCTTTCGGGTTCAGGCCGTTAGTCACGAAGCCCGAAGTGAAAGCGCCGCGCGCAGTGCGCTCACCGGCCTCTTTGTGCAGATCATCGGTGACGGTTTTCGCCGGTTGCGCGCGCAAGGCCTTGAAGCCGATGTACAGCAAGTAAGCCGCCGCCGCCCATTTCAACGCGTTGAACAGCACGATCGATTGCGACACGATCAGGCCGATACCGAGCAACGAATAGCCAACGTGCAGGAAAATCGCCGTGCCCACACCCAGCGCCGTCCATGTACCGGCGCGGCGACCGTGGGTCACGCTTTCACGCACGACGACGGCAAAGTCCGGGCCGGGGCTGGCGACGGCCAGCAGGTGGATCAATGCAACGGTCAAGAACTCGGTCCAGTACATGGGGGCTCCTTTCGGCCAGGCGTAACGCTTTGTTTCATCTGATAGGCTCGGCAGATTACGCCTTCCGTTCAACGCACAAAAGGTACAGTTGATGACGAACCCGCGCCGCGCCGTATTCCTCGATCACCCTTCGCTGGATCTCGGCGACCTTGACCTCAGCCCTTTGCGCGCCTGCTTCAGCGACTTGCAACTGTTCGCCCAGACCCTGCCTGAACACGTCGCCGAACGCTTGCAAGGCGCCACGGTGGCCATCTCCAACAAGATCCTGATCGACGACGCAGCGATGGCCGCCAGCCCGGATCTGAAACTGATCCTGATCACCGCCACCGGCACCAATAACGTTGATCTGGCCGCCGCCCGTGCTCGTGGCATCACCGTGTGCAACTGCCAGGGTTACGGCACGCCATCGGTGGCGCAGCATACGATCATGCTGCTGCTCAATCTCGCCACGCGCTTGGCCGATTACCAGCAAGCGGTGGGCGAAGGTCGCTGGCAGCAAGCAAAACAGTTCTGCCTGCTGGACTACCCGATTGTCGAACTGGAAGGCAAAACCCTCGGTCTGCTCGGGCATGGCGAACTCGGCGGTGCCGTTGCCAGGTTGGCCGAAGCGTTCGGCATGCGCGTGCTGCTTGGGCAGATTCCCGGCCGCCCGGCCCGGCCGGATCGTCTGCCACTGGATCAATTGCTGCCGCAAATCGATGCCCTCACCCTGCACTGTCCGCTCAACGAGCACACCCGCCACTTCATCGGCGCCCGCGAACTGGCGTCGATGAAGCCCGGCGCGTTCGTGGTCAATACCGCCCGTGGCGGACTGATCGACGAACAGGCCTTGGCCGACGCCTTGCGCAATGGCCATCTCGGCGGCGCCGCTACCGATGTGCTCAGCGTCGAGCCGCCCACCCAGGGCAATCCACTGCTGGCCGCCGACATCCCGCGCCTGATCGTCACCCCGCACAACGCTTGGGGCAGTCGCGAGGCCCGGCAACGTATCGTGGGTCAATTGACTGAAAACGCTCAGGCGTTTTTCAGCGCTAAGGCGCTGCGAGTCGTCAGTTGATAAACTGCGGCACTTTTTTTTGAGGAGCAGTTATGGATCCGCGCAGTGAAGTACTGCTTCGTCAGGCCGAGTTATTCCAGGGTTCGCTATTGCTGGCCGGTTTGCCTGCCGACGATTTGCTCGCACGTCTGCCCAACGCGTTTGGCTGGTGCTGGCACGCCGGCGATCAAGCCGCGCTCGACGCTCGTTTCGAAGGCCGCAGCCACTTTGGCGTGAATATCCCGGAGCGCGAATTCGACAGCGCCGTGGTGTTTCTGCCCAAATCCAAAGACCTGACCGATTACATCCTCAACGCTGTGGCCGCACGTCTGCCGGGGCGTGAGGTGTTTCTGGTCGGGGAAAAACGCAGCGGCATCGAGGGTGCGTCCAAGCAACTCAACCCGTTCGGCAAGCCGCGCAAACTCGACAGCGCCCGTCACTGCCAACTGTGGCAAGTGACCGTGGCCAACGCGCCTGAAGCGAAATCGCTGGAAAGCCTGGCGCAGACTTACGAATTGCCACTGGCTGAAGGCCCGTTGAAAGTCATCAGCCTGCCGGGCGTGTTCAGCCACGGCCGACTGGATCGCGGCAGTGCCCTGCTGCTGGAACATCTGGACAAACTGCCGAGCGGTCATCTGCTCGACTTCGGTTGTGGCGCGGGGGTGTTGGGAGCAGCGGTCAAACGTCGTTACCCGCACAACCAGGTCACGTTGCTGGACGTCGATGCGTTTGCTGCGGCCAGCAGTCGTCTGACCTTGGCGGCCAACGGCCTGGAAGGCGAGGTGCTGACCGGTGACGGAATCGATGCGGCACCAATGGGTTTGAGCGCGATTCTGAGCAACCCGCCGTTCCACGTTGGCGTGCACACCGATTATTTCGCCACCGAGAACTTGCTGCGAAAAGCGGCAAAACATCTGAAAAACGGCGGCGAACTGCGCTTGGTGGCGAACAGCTTCCTGAAGTATCAGCCACTGATCGAAGAGCATCTGGGCGTGTGCGCGATCAAGGCCGAAGGCAACGGTTTCCGGATTTACCGGGCCAAGCGTGGCTAGAAATTTGTGCTTGCTCTATCGGATTTGCCTAGGCAGAATCCGCTCCGTCCTAGGGGAGTAGTCTCCCACGAGCGCCAAGCTCGTCCGGCATACGTCAACATACTTGATCCTCAGATCATGGCGTATGCGACCCAAGCGTCCGCACCAGACGGATAGCAGGGTTTGACAAGACCTATGACACGCACACCTTACCCGGGGCGGGAAGGCTGTACGTGTCATAGCCGTGTCGACCCGCCCCTTAGGAAATCCTGATGCTGGACTCGTTACTCGTTCCCACCGCAATCGTTGCCTTGGCCGAAATCGGCGACAAGACGCAACTGCTCGCGCTGATTCTCGCCGCTCGCTTCCGCAAACCCTGGCCGATCATTGCCGGTATTGTCGCCGCAACGCTGGCCAACCACGCAGCAGCCGGTGCGGTCGGTGCCTGGTTCGGCAGCTTCTTCTCCGATTCTGTCCTGCACTGGATCCTTGCCGCCAGCTTCACAGCCACGGCGTTGTGGACGCTGGTCCCAGACAAGATGGACGACGATGAAGCGAGCACGGCACGCAAATTCGGGCCCTTCCTGACCACGCTGATCGCGTTCTTCCTGGCGGAAATCGGTGACAAGACCCAAATCGCCACGGTGATGCTGGCTGCGCAATATCCGGAATTGTGGCTGGTGATTATCGGCACCACCCTGGGCATGTTGATTGCCAACGTGCCGGTGGTATTGGCGGGTAATTTTGCGGCGGAGAAACTGCCACTGACATTGATCCGTCGCTTGGCGGCTTCGGCATTCCTGATTTTGGCAGTCGTTGCGGTGTACAAGGCGATGCAGAGCAGTGGCTGGGTTTGACGACGTAAGTCTATAGACCCTGTCATCGTTCTTCGCGAACAAGCCCGCTCCCACCATGGAATGCATTCCAAAGTCGGAGCGGGCTTGTTCGCGAAGGGGCAATCAGCCTCGCTGCATAACCATCAGGACTTCGGCGCTTTCTCGTACAGCGGCATGACTTTCGGAATCGCCGCCTGCAACGAGGCAATACGGCTGGTCGACGCCGGGTGAGTGCTCATGAACTCCGGTGGAGAACCTTCCGAAGCCTTGCTCATCTTGTTCCACAAGGTGATCGCCGCGTTCGGGTTGTAACCGGCGCGAGCGGCCAGTTCCAGACCAATCAGGTCGGCTTCGTTTTCGTTGGCACGGCTGTTGGGCAAGGTCATGCCGTAGTTGGCCACGGTGTCGGCCAGCGCCAGGCTGTCCTGCCCCAGACCAAACAGTGCACCCGCGCCCTGCTTGGCCATTTCAACGCCATAGGCCTTGGACATCGCTTCACGACCGTGCTCGCGCAGGGCGTGGGCAATTTCATGGCCCATGACCGCCGCGATTTCATCGTCGGTGAGTTTCAGGCTGTCGATCAGCCCGGTGTAGAAGATGATCTTGCCGCCGGGGCCGCAGTTGGCGTTGAGCTCATCGCTCTTGATCAGATTGACTTCCCATTGCCATTGCGCGGCATCCGGGCGGAAGTTCGGCGCCTGAGCGATCAAGCGGTTAGCAATCGCCTGAACGCGCTTGGCCTCAGGACTGGTTTTGTCCAGTACGCCTTTGCTCGAAGCCTCGCCGACGGTTTTCTGATACGACTGGGCATACATCTGGTCGACCTCTTGCGAGGACAGCATGCTGAACATGTACTGCTTGCGCTCCACCCCTACGGCTCCGCCGCTGGTGGTGTTGACCGACTGACAACCGGCCAGCAACAGCGCTGCGCTCAGTGCACTTACAACCAATGTCTTGTTCATTCAAAAGCTCCCTGAAAACGTGCGCGTATCGTAGGCGGGTAATTGTATCCGCGCCAGATACAACAGACGTGTTGCAGCAGCTTTCAGATATTTCCCGCCCGCACTGTCGTAAAAAATTCACAGCGACCGCAAGCCCCCGACAACTGCGCCGCGCACGCATCCATTTGCGACATCCCCACCCAATTGCGCCTCGCGCCACTCATGGCTCATTGCCCGCTGCCGATACATCACCGCAGACGTCCTCTTGCGTGCGGAGCTCCCATGAAGTTCAAGTCGATCCAGTTTTCCGTCGCCGCCCTGGCCGGCGCTATCGTACTCAGCGTGGTTGCCGCGCTGGTGCTGTACGCGCTGTTCTCCGGCGCCCGCACTCAGGAAATGGTGCAGCAACGCACCCAGGCCCAGTTTGAACAAGTCATCGAACAGCGACTGACCTCACTGGCACAAACCCAGGTCAGCCAGATTCAGCGCGAACTCGAAGCGCCGTTACTGATTGCCGGCGGACTGGTGCGGGTCAACGCCTTGCTCGGCACGCCCGGCGCCGATGGCCAGCCACGCCTGAGCGTCAGCCGTGAACAGTTGATCAGCCTGATCAAAGAGAACGTCGAAAAGAACCCGAAGATTCTCGGCACCTACATCGCGTGGGAAAAAAACGCACTGGACCACAATGACGCAGCCTATGTCGGCACCCGCGTCGTCGGTATCGACGCGGCCAACGGGCGCTTCCTGCCATGGTGGTTCCGCAACGACGATGGCACCCTGGGCCTGGACAAACTGGTGGACGTCGACGACCAGAAAGTCCTCTCTACCGGTGTGCGTGCCAGCGAGTATTACTTGTGCTCGAAAGAGAGCAAAAAATCCTGCGTGATTGATCCTGCGCCCTACAAGGTCGGCGACAAGATCGTCATGCTCGCCTCCTTTATCGAACCGATCATGCTCAACGGTGCATTCCAGGGCATCGTCGGCGCCGACCTGTCGGTGAACTTCATCCAGGAAATGCTTCTGGGCGCCAATCAGAAACTCTACAGCGGCGCCGGAGAAATGGCCCTGATCGGCAGCAATGGCCGGATCGTCGCCTACACCAAGGATCCGAGCAAATTCGGCGAAAAGGTCAGCGACATTCTCGACGCCGAACAGATTGCCAACATGGCCAACCTCAAGCGCGGCGAAGTCACCTACTCCGTCAATAAGGACAAGGGGCGCATCGAATTGTACTTGCCGTTCGGCATTGGCCAGACCGACGCGCGCTGGACGTTGATGCTGCAACTGCCGCTCAACGCGGTGATGGCTGATCTGCAAAAACTGCAGGGAGACCTCGATGCCCAGCGCAAGTCCGACACCTTCGGCATGGCCATGGTCGGTCTGATCATCGCGGGCGTCGGCCTGCTGGTGATCTGGCTGGTGGGCCACGGCATTGCCCGGCCACTCAAGCAGATGGTCGCGATGCTGGATGACATTGCTCAGGGCGAAGGTGATCTGACCCGTCGCTTGAGCAGTGATCGCAGCGACGAATTGGGTTCGATTGCCAAGGGTTTCAACACCTTCCTGAGCAAGTTGCAGGCGATGATTACCCAAGTGGTGACGTCGGTGCAGAGCGTCAGCGACTCGTCGGAACACACCGCCGACATCGCGATTCGCACCAACATCGGCATCCAGAAACAAATGGCCGAGATCGATCAGGTCGCCACCGCCGTGCAGGAAATGACCGCCACCGCGCAAGATGTGGCGCGCAACGCGACCCAAGCGGCGCAAGCGGCGAGCCATGCCGATCAAGCCGCCAGCCAGGGCATGCAGATTGTCCGCGACACCTCCCACTCGATTGGCGTGCTGGCGGTGGAAATCGGCAAGGCTGTGGGGGTGGTGCAAACCCTGGCCAAGGACAGCGAGAACATCAACGCGATCCTCACCGCGATTCGCGGGATCGCCGAACAGACCAACCTGCTGGCGCTGAACGCGGCGATCGAAGCGGCGCGCGCCGGCGAACAGGGCCGTGGCTTTGCTGTGGTGGCGGACGAGGTGCGCAATCTGGCGCAGAAGACCCAAAAAGCCACCGAAGAAATCCAGACCATGATCCAACAACTGCAACAGGGCACCCGCGATGTGGTGCGGGTCATGGAAGACAGCCAGAACCGCACCGACGAAAGCGTGCAGCACGCCTCGAAAGCGGCCGAGGCGCTGGAGACGATTACCCAAGCGGTGTCGGTGATCAACGACATGAATACGCAGATTGCCAGTGCGGCCGAAGAGCAGAGCGCGGTGGCCGATGACATCAACCGCAACGTGATCAATATCGGGCAAGTAGCCAATGAAGTGGCGGGCGGTGCGGATGAGTCGAGTTCGGCCAGTGCCGACCTGACTAAATTGGCGGAGCAGCAGCGGCGGTTGATCAATCAGTTCAAGGTTTAGGACGCTGGAAGGCTCTTCAAACCTTTTCGCGAGCAGGCTCGCTCCCACCGTTGCAATGCATTCGAATGTGGGAGCCAGCCTGCTCGCGAAGGGGCTGGCACTGACAACCCATTAACCCGGAGTCAGACACTCCGGCCCGTTGAGCTTCGGATCATTGACCAGGTTCGCCAGCACCCGCTCGCGCAACGCCGTGGGTTCACTGGCGAGCAACGCCTGCAGCACATGCAGCGGCGTCTCGGGATTGAGCCAGGCCGCCTGCCCCGCTTCATCCAGAATCAACGGCCGGCGCTGACTGGCCGCCGCCTGAGTGATCACCGCCGTGCTCAGCCATACCTGTTCCTGAACCGGATACGCTTCCCAGATCGCCGCAAAAAACAGCGAAGAGCCCTCCCCCGGCGTCAGCCAGTACGGGCGCTTGCGCTGGGTCCCGCGCCATTCGTAAAAGCCGTTGGCCGGCAGCAGGCAGCGACGCAGGCGCAGTGCTTCGCGAAACATTGGCTGCTCGGCCACTGTTTCTGCCCGAGCATGAGCAGGCGTGCGGGACAGATCGGTCAGCCACGGCGGCGTCAGCCCCCAACGGGCACGGGCCAGCGAGCGCTGACCGTCCGGCTCGGCACGCAGCATCAACACCGAATCATTGGGGGAAATGTTCCACTGGGCCAGTTGATCGGCAGGAAAACCTGGCAGGGCCGCGAAGTCGCGGTTCCAGCGAAACAGGGCATAACGTCCACACATGGGGCAACACGACTCAGAAATAAAACGAACGTCAGCCTAACAGACCAGCGTACCGGGGAAGCTCTCCGGTTCATCGCCGGGCAGCGGCAGCGCGGCATTGTACGCGGTGATCAGTTCGCGGGCGTATTGCGCCTGATCGTTGTCCACCGACAACCCCAGCAGGCCAAAGATCGGCAACTCGCCCGTGCCGCCGAGCAAATCCCGGCCCACCAAGTGCGCTTCGATGCCTTCGCTGGCGAGCATGCCTTTGAGCATTTCGCCTTCCATCAGGCTCTCCGGTTCGTAGATTCGCTGCATGGGCGCCCCTCACTCGTTTTCGCTGAAGACTTCCAGGTGCCATTCTTCTTCGTGAACCTGCAATACGAATGTGATCGGCCGACAACACACCTGACAGTCCTCGATGTAGGTCTGATCGCCGCCGGACAGGTCCAGCGTCGTCTCGACACCTTCACCACAATACGGACATTCATACAGTGCGCTTTCCAGCATCGCGGTCTCCCAAGTGACTTGTGCGTATAATCGCCGGTCTATTTGCAGGGCTATTTTTGTCTGGCTGACTTTTCAGACCGTGCCCCGTTGGTTTTCGATCAAAACCTTTACTAACCCTAGCCGTTTCCAACAAGAGAGCATGAAGGGCGAAAACGATGCCATCCGACCTTACGACGACAGCGAAGTACCTGCGGTACTGGCAAGACTGCTCGGCGACAAGGCGTTTCTAGATATCCTCACCCACTTCCGCTTCCCGCGTTTTGCCGGTGCTTTCGGCTGGATGCTCAAACCCCTTATAGCCCATCGGCTGCGTCGTGAGTTCGCCGGCGTCAACTCGGTAGCTACCTTACAAGATAAAGTCGAGTTCTACGTCGACCACACCATTGAACGCGCCACCGATGGCGTGACCTACACCGGTGTCGAGCAATTCAAGTCCGGCAGCGCCTATCTGTTCATCGCCAACCACCGTGACATCGTGATGGACCCGGCCTTCGTCAACTACGCCGTCTACCACGCCGGCCTGCCGACCCCGCGTATCGCCATCGGCGACAACCTGCTGCAAAAGCCGTTCGTCAGCGATCTGATGCGCCTGAACAAGAGTTTTATCGTTCACCGTTCGATCACCGGGCGCCGCGAGAAGATGGCCGCGTACCAGTTACTGTCGGCCTACATCAACCACTCGATCCGCAACGATTGCGCGTCGATCTGGATCGCTCAGGCCGAAGGCCGGGCGAAGGATGGCGACGACCGCACCGAGTCGGCGATCCTCAAGATGTTCCACATGAGCCGCAAGGACGAACCGTTCGGCGAAGTGATTCAGTCCCTGAACGTCACTCCGGTGTCGATCAGCTACGAATACGACCCGTGCGACCAGGCCAAGGCCCGCGAGCTGTACATCCGCGCCACCACCGGCACCTACGCCAAAGTGCCGGGCGAAGATGACGTGAGCATTGCCAAGGGCATCACCGGCTACAAGGGCCGGGTGCATGTGAACTTTGCCGCACCGATCACCGAGTGCTTCGAAGACACCAAGCAATTGGCGATCGAGATGGACAAGCAGATTCTGGGCGGTTATCGCCTGTTCCCGGTGCATTACCTGGCGTATGCGCAGTGGGCGGACGCTGATCCACAACTGAACGTGCCGAAGGCTGCCGAGGTATTCCCGGCCGATGAGCTGGCCAAGGCGCAAGAAGAGTGGCAGAACCGACTGGACGCTTGCCCTGAAGCGCATCGCCCGTATCTGGTGCTGCAATATGCGACGCCGGTGCGCAATCAGTACCGGGTCAAAGCGGGTTTACCGCTGTAAGCGGTGTCGGCCAGATACAGAAACGGCGCTCTCGAGCGCCGTTTTTTATGCCTGAAAATTATCAGTAGCGCGTGCTGATCCACGAAATGAGCAGCGCCAGGCCCAGGCAGGCAAAGCCAAAGCGATAGAAAAACCGGTTCATACGCAGAGTCGCCCAATCCAGAATCGGTTCGGCGTTGGGCTGAGCCTGACGCTGGGCCGCGATACTGGCCATGGCGCGCTGTTCACGGCGGCGGGTCGCGTGCAGCAACCAACTGCCCGGAAACGCGAGCAACAGTGCCAGCAGATTGATCAATTTGGCGGGATGGGCGGTAAACAGCGTCATCAAGTGCAGCGACATCACAGACCCTCAAACTTAATCGGTGTGGCAGGCGCCAGACGCGACGACCGCGGCGCGGATTTTACCGAAACATACCTTCGACGCCTCACCTTTACGACAAATAACGCATCAATCGACCGATGGCTGTCCTGTGTCACGGCTTCGTCATGTGGATGCACCACCATGCGCGCCTCGAAACCGACACGGAACACGTCATGCTTCACGCTGAAAACCAGGATCGCCTGTACCTCATCACCCCATACGACGATCAGCAAAGCCTCGTCGGCAGCCTTGCCTTCAATGTTCAGGATCGCCACTGGCTGGTGTATTGCGCCCTCGGCGGGCATCAGCATGCGGATTTGCCCGAAACGGATTTGCTGACGGGTGTGAGCGTCCTCGACTTCTATTCGCAAGCCGCCTGACCCGCCGCTGTTCACTGCGGGAGGGGGCTGGCTCCCGAAGACTGAGTATCAATCAACTTCCAGATTGACTGATCCAGCGCTTTCGCGAGCAAGCCCGCTCCCACAGGGGATTTGTGCAAGGTTCAAAATAGCGGCCACAAAAAAGCCCGGAGCCATCACTGGCACCGGGCTTTTTTATCTGCGCCGAAAGCTTACTCGGCGAGGACCTGACCCACGGTCGGATCCTTGAACAGACGCGTCAGCGCATCGCTCAACACGTCGCTGACCAGTTTGGTGTTGGTTTCCTGGTTGGGCGCCATGCCGAAGCGCTGGTCAAGCGAAGCGCCGTAACGGCCGCTGTAGCGACGGTTGGCGTTCTGCACGTCGGAGCGGAAGGTCGCACCGATCGTCGCTTCGGTCACGTACATGCCTTCTTTCGGCGACTGGTATTTCAGCTCCGCCAGGGTCACGGTCAACTGCGGCGCGTTCGGTGCGTTGTTGGTCGGGGTGAACCCGAGCAGACGCACGGCGGCTTCAGCCTGAGCCTGCAACTTGGGCAGGATCTGCTCGCGCTGCACGCTGATGACGCTGGTTTCCGGGTACAGACCGCCACGGGTACCCAAGGTTGGCGACGGACGACCGTCGACCACACGCACCACCACCGGCTGGCCACGGCCGACCGCCGCCAGTTGCGTGGTCAGCTTCGGCTCCGGACTCAGTTGTTGCGGGCTGTGGGCGCAGCCGGCCAGAGTCAAACCGGCCACAGTGATCAAACCGAACAACAGGCGTTGCAACATGCTCTTCTCTCCAGAATCAGGCACAAACAGGCCGGCAGTATAGCGGTGGGCCACTGCGCGGAACCAGCACCGCACAATGAATACTGAAATGTCTGACAAACCCTGATGAAAGCGGTTCCTGTCACAGATTGTTCACCGCCCATACACCTTGACGTCACGGCCTGCGGGCAACCTTGAACCAGTCCTCCAACAAGGTACTCGGCCATGCGCTATTTGATCTCGTTGTTCGCCCCACGCCCGCTGCACCGCTGCTTTGCGCTGCTCGACCGCAACGGCCACTGCCAGGCGTTCAAGCAGTGCAGCCTGCAGCCAATGGGCGACGGATGGGTGGAAATCGAAGAAATCCGCCTTAATTGGTTGCATAAGCCGCTGCCTGCCAGCGCCCGGATCGCCCAGCGTCAACCGCGCGCAAACGCTCAGGTACAGTTGAGCATCTGACCGGATGCCTAATAAAAGTCATTAAACACAACCAACTCCGCGCATTTCTTCGATACAATCTCCCCCCGATTATAAGGACGTCTCCTGATCGGGCCCCGCAACAGCGTCAATGCGCATGCATCGACATCCAAATCGCCCACAGAGAGCCGCCCACACAGATCGAGTGAAGTTGGCGTGCTTGCCTGTTCTTGCGGCAAAAACCCGCTTTTCGCGAATCTGCAGAGCTGTCATTACGCTCGGCCACCGAGATGTTTTGCCCCTTCGGGCAGGTTGCCAGGCTTGGACAGCCCTTTTTTGAGGTTCACGTCTTCAAAAGAGCGTGAAAAAAACGGGTTTTCACAACTTCACAAGAGTGTGGCGAGCAAATGAATAGTTTTGCGTCTGAACATGCACCATTAGCGTCTGAAACAGCCCAACGACACAGGACCGGATATACCTCGAATACCGGAGCCTGAAGCCTGTCCGCTACGGATTTGGTTGCACAAAACGGATGTCTCGACCATAAGTCGAATTGCCAGCCGCGCGCTGAAATGAGTTCATGGAACTCGTAAAGCCAGGCCGCATGCGTCCGTCGAAGTTGCGAAAAATTGCGAAGATTCGGACATGGCGAACCTGACCATGGGTATCCAGGGTTTACTGACCTGCCCTTGAATGCCTGGCAGCCATGCCGACAATTTGGTGCTGCAGATTTTGGAGACGCGTTAAATGGCGCATAACGAAGCAGTCGATGTAGTTCTGGTTGGGGCCGGCATCATGAGTGCCACCCTTGCCGTACTGCTCAAAGAGCTCGATCCGGCGATCAAGCTGGAAGTTGTCGAGCTGATGGATTCCGGTGCTGCCGAGAGTTCCAACCCATGGAACAACGCCGGTACCGGCCACGCCGGCCTGTGTGAGCTGAACTACACGCCGCAAGCGGCTGATGGCACCGTCGACATCAAGAAAGCCGTGCACATCAACACCCAGTTCGAGGTGTCCAAGCAGTTCTGGTCGTACCTGACCAAGAAAGGCACCTTCGGTTCGTGCAAATCCTTCATCAGCCCGGTACCGCATCTGAGCTTCGTGCAGGGCGACAAAGGCGTTTCCTTCCTCAAGGAACGCTTTGACGTGCTGCACAAGCACCACGCGTTTTCCGACATGGAATACACCGAAGACAAGGCCACAATGGCCGAGTGGATGCCGTTGATGATGCCGGGGCGCTCGCCGGACGAAGTGCTCGCCGCAACCCGCGTGATGAACGGCACCGACGTCAACTTCGGCGCCCTGACCAATCAATTGCTCAAGCACCTGACCAGCGCCCCCGACGCTCAAGTCAAATACTGCAAACGCGTCACCGGCCTCAAGCGTAACGGCGCCGGCTGGACCGTCAGCATCAAGGACGTCAACAGCGGCAGCAGCCGTGAAGTCGACGCCAAATTCGTTTTCCTCGGCGCGGGTGGCGCGGCACTGCCGTTGCTGCAGGCTTCGGGTATCGAAGAAAGCAAAGGTTTCGGCGGTTTCCCGATCAGCGGCCAGTGGCTGCGTTGCGATAATCCGGAAGTGGTCAAACACCACCAGGCCAAGGTCTACAGCCAGGCAGCGGTGGGTTCGCCACCGATGTCGGTGCCGCACCTGGACACCCGCGTGGTCGATGGCAAGAAATCCCTGCTGTTCGGGCCATACGCCGGTTTCACCACCAAGTTCCTCAAGCACGGTTCCTTCATGGACCTGCCGCTGTCGGTCCGCGCCGGCAACATCGGCCCGATGCTGGCGGTAGCAAAAAACAACATGGACCTGACCAAGTACCTGGTCAGCGAAGTGATGCAATCGATGGAGCAGCGCCTGGATTCCCTGCGCCGTTTCTACCCGGAGGCGAAAGCCGAAGACTGGCGCCTGGAAGTGGCCGGCCAACGCGTGCAGATCATCAAGAAAGACCCGAAAAAGGGCGGCATCCTGCAATTCGGTACCGAGCTGGTTTCGGCCAAGGACGGCTCCCTCGCCGCCCTGCTCGGAGCCTCGCCGGGTGCGTCGGTGACCGTTTCGATCATGCTAGAACTGATCGAGAAATGCTTCCCGGCCAAGGCCAAGGGTGAGTGGGCGGCCAAACTGGCGGAAATCTTCCCGGCCCGTGAAAAAGTCCTGGAAACCGACGCTGCGCTGTATCGCAAGATCAACACGCAGAACAACATCGCTCTGGAATTGGTTGAAGAAAGCAGCGAGACCCCAAGCTACGCTTGATCTTGCCGCATAAAAAACGCCCCGCACTCAGTGAGTACGGGGCGTTTTTTTGTGCCTTGGGTTTTTAGCCGCGGGCTTTTTCGATCAGTTCGATGTAGTCAGGAGCGTTGCGCTGATCCTTGATGTGGTCAACAAACGTCTGGCCCTGCTCATCCTTGCCATCCACGTCGTAACCCGCCGCGACAAAGAACGTCAGAAAACGCTCGAAGTCATCGATGCGCAGGCCACGGTACGCCTTGATCAATTTGTGCAGCGACGGCGAAGTGGCATCGATCGGTTCAAAATCGAGGAACAGCTTGATCTGCTCATCGCCAATCTCGTCACCAATCACTTGTTTCTTATCTTTACGCATTGCCGACTCCAACTCGCAGACATGACACGGGGTCGGCAGTTTACCCCTGCCCCGCCGCCGGGCTCAACGCGATCGAACAGCCCCGGTGTGCAAATCGGCCCAGATATGGCCGTTGGCGTAGCTGAGGAACTGCACATACACGGTGTCGTTTCGCAGCAAGTCGATCACCACGCGGTACTGCGCCAGCGGGTAAAACAGGGTGAGGGTTTTGCTCTTGTCGTCGTAAACCGGTTTTTTCAAGCTTTTGCTTTCACCATCAAAACTCACCAGCACCTGAGCGATCGTCGCGCCCTTGTTCAGGGGTTTGCCCTTGAGGCGAATCATCAGGGACGAGGTGACCGGAATCGGCTGCTGATTGGATTGGCGTTGCGCCCCCACGACGACCGAATAGTCGATGACTTGCAGCAGTTGCTGCTGTTCGGGCGGGGCATCGCGCAGGGTCAGGTCGTCCGGCGGCAGGAATTGACTGTGCATCGGCGCGGCGGCCAGAGGCAGGCTTAGGGTCAGCAACAGGGCGGCAAAGCTGCGGATCAAAAGGCTCATGACAGGCTCCGGGTGCGGGGCCGAGCACTCTAGCATGGGGTGTATGAAAATCGATCAGCGCACACCAAACAACTGTGGGAGCGAGCCTGCTCGCGAAAGCGATGTGTCAGTTTTCAATGATGCTACTGACACGACGCCTTCGCGAGCAGGCTCGCTCCCACAGGGGATAGTGCAGGGTTCTTACATGCCTTTAACGGCAAAGATCCCGTTGGCGTTGCGCCAGTAGCCTTTGTAGTCCATGCCGTAACCGAAGATGTAACGGTCGATGCACGGCAGGCCGACGAAATCGGCTTTCAGGTCAGGACGCGCTTTGCGGTCGTGATCCTTGTCGATCAGCACGGCGGTGTGCACTTTGCGCGCGCCAGCGTGTTTGCAGAAGTCGATGATCGCGCCCAGGGTATGACCCTCGTCGAGGATGTCGTCGATGATCAGCACGTCACGGTCGATGAACGAGACTTCCGGCTTGGCTTTCCAGAACAGGTCGCCGCCACTGGTTTCGTTGCGATAGCGGGTGGCGTGCAGGTAGGACGCTTCCAGCGGGAAATTCAGATGAGTCAGCAGTTTGCCGGAGAAGATCAGGCCGCCGTTCATCACGCAGAACACCACCGGATTGCTATCAGCCAGTTGTTCGTTGATTTGTGCACCGACGCGAGCGATGGCCGCCTCGACTTCAGACTCGGTGTACAGGCAGTCAGCCTCTCGCATGATTTGACGGATATGCTCGAGATCAGCGGACATGGTGCTCTCCAAGGGGTGGCGGAATCAGGAAAAGCGGGCAAAGGTACGCATCAAGCGAGGCCAGATCAAGCCTTTATGGACTAACGTACTCGATGTCCTATAGGACATCACCCTCGGATAGATTAATCTAGGCCGGTTTTTTTGCCCGCCGCCGGAGCCTTTCCCATGCCCATCCTCGAGATCCGCCATCCGCTGATCCGTCATAAACTCGGTCTTATGCGCCGCGCCGACATCAGCACCAAGAATTTCCGCGAGCTTGCTCAGGAAGTCGGCGCACTGTTGACCTACGAAGCTACAAAAGATTTGCCGCTGGAATCCTACGACATTGCCGGTTGGTGCGGCACGGTGTCGGTGGAGAAAATCGCTGGCAAGAAAATCACCGTGGTGCCGATCCTGCGCGCCGGCATCGGCATGCTTGAAGGCGTGCTGAGCCTGATCCCGGGCGCCAAGGTCAGCGCTGTGGGCGTTGCCCGCAACGAAGAAACCCTGCAAGCGCACACCTATCTGGAAAAACTGGTTCCGGAAATCGACGAACGTTTGGCCATGATCATCGACCCGATGCTCGCCACCGGCAGTTCCATGGTCGCGACCATCGACCTGCTGAAGAAGGCCGGTTGCAAGGATATCCGCGCCATGGTGCTGGTGGCCGCGCCGGAAGGCATCGCTGCCGTAGAAAAAGCTCACCCGGACGTGACCATCTATACCGCGTCCATCGATGAACGTTTGAACGAACACGGTTACATCATCCCAGGGCTGGGCGATGCCGGTGACAAGATCTTCGGCACCAAGCAGAAGGACGCGTGACCATGCAGCAAGAGTTCAACGATCCGCTCTGGCGCACGGTGTTGTCCGGCGCACAGATGCTGTTCGTGGCTTTCGGCGCCCTGGTGCTGATGCCGCTGATCACGGGCCTTGACCCGAACGTGGCACTGTTTACCGCGGGTCTTGGGACGATTCTGTTCCAGATCGTCACTGGCCGTCAGGTGCCGGTGTTCCTTGCGTCGAGCTTTGCGTTCATCACGCCGATCATTCTCGCCAAGGGCCAGTTCGGCCTCGCCGCGACCATGGGCGGCGTGATGGCGGCCGGTTTCGTCTACACCTTCCTGGGCCTGGCCGTGAAGATCAAAGGCACCGGGTTCATCGACCGTCTGCTGCCGCCGGTGGTGATTGGCCCGGTGATCATTTCGATCGGCCTGGCCATGGCGCCGATTGCCGCGAACATGGCGATGGGCAAGGCCGGCGACGGTTCCGAACTGATCCACTACCAGACCGCCATGCTGATCTCGATGCCCGCACTGCTGACCACGTTGATCGTGGCGGTGTTCGGCAAAGGCATCTTCCGCCTGGTGCCGATCATTTCCGGCGTACTGATCGGTTTTGCCATGGCGTTCTATTTCGGCGTGGTCGATACCGCGAAGATTGCCGCTGCGCCATGGTTTGCGATCCCGCACTTCACTGCGCCGGAGTTCAACTGGCAGGCGATTCTGTTCATCGTTCCGGTCGCGTTGGCACCTGCGATTGAACACATCGGCGGCGTGATTGCAGTCGGCAGCGTGACCGGTCGCGACTATCTGAAGAAGCCGGGCCTGCACCGCACCCTGCTCGGTGATGGCATCGCCACTACCGCTGCGGGCCTGTTCGGCGGCCCGCCGAATACCACCTACGCCGAAGTGACTGGCGCGGTGATGCTGACCAAGAACTACAACCCGAAAATCATGACCTGGGCGGCGATTTTCGCCATCAGCCTGGCGTTTGTCGGCAAGTTCGGCGCGCTGCTGCAGAGCATTCCGGTACCGGTGATGGGCGGGATCCTGTGCCTGCTGTTCGGTTCGATCGCGGCGGTGGGCATGAACACCCTGATCCGTCACAAGATCGACCTAGGTGAGGCGCGCAATCTGGTGATCGTTTCGGTGACGCTGGTGTTCGGGATTGGCGGCGTGCTGGTCGGCACGGGCACCGGGCCGGACGACTTTGGCCTCAAAGGCATCGCGCTGTGCGCGGTGGTGGCGATTGCGCTGAACCTGATTCTGCCGGGCAATGACAGCTGGAAGCACAAGAAGGCGGATGAGCCGCTGGTCTGACGGCTGAAAATCTTTATTGCCTGAAGGACCGCTTTCGCGACCAAGCCCGCTCCCACAGCGGATCTTCTGAGTACACAACATTGTGGCAACAGAAACCCTGTGGGAACGAGCTTGCTCGCGAAGCTTTTAAAGCGCCAAAGGCGATCTTTCACACAGAGTGGCCAACGCCTTCGCCCATTGCGGGTCGTCATTGAGGCACGGCACCAGCACCAGATCCTCTCCCCCGGCTTCGCAGAACTGCTCCTTGCCGCGATCACCAATCTCTTCCAGTGTCTCGATGCAGTCAGCGACAAACGCCGGGCACATCACCAGAATCTTCTTCACGCCGCTTTTCGCCAACTCATCCAGCCGCGCCTCGGTGTAGGGCTCGATCCACTTCGCTCGGCCCAGACGCGACTGAAACGACACCGACCATTTGCCATCCGCCAGCCCCATGCGCTCAGCGAACAACGCCGCCGTGCGAAGGCATTGTGCGCGATAACAGGTGGCCAAGACCTCAGGCGATGCGTTCTTGCAGCAATCTTCATTCTTGAGGCAATGATTGCCGGTCGGATCGAGTTTGGTCAGGTGCCGCTCGGGCAAGCCATGGAAGCTCAGCAGCAGGTGATCGTAATGCTGCTGCAAATGCGGCTTGGCGCTTTCGACCAGCGCTTCAATGTATTCCGGCTGATCGTAGAACGGTTGCAGCAACGAGAGCTGCACATTGAGATTTTTGGTGCGAATGACACGCTTCGCCTCTTCGATCACCGTGGTAGTGGTGCTGTCGGCGAACTGGGGATAAAGCGGCGCCAGCGTGATGCGTTTGTGCCCCGCCGCGACCAATCGCAACAGGCAGGTTTCAATCGACGGCTCGCCGTAACGCATCGCCAAATCAACCGGGCCACGGTTCCACTGTTGGGTCATCTGCTGCTGCAAACGACGGCTGAGCACCACCAACGGCGAACCCTCATCCCACCAGATCGAGGCATAGGCGTGGGCCGATTGCTCGGGGCGCTTGATCAGGATCAACGACACCAGCAAACGCCTTACCGGCCACGGCAGGTCAATCACGTACGGGTCCATCAAAAACTGATTGAGGTAGCTGCGCACATCGGCCACCGAGGTGGAGGCCGGGGAGCCCAGGTTGACCAGAAGCAAGGCGTGATCGGTCATGCAACGTCCTATTTCAGAGGCGGCTGGAGAGATCATCCAGGGCCGCGCGTAAATCCGTGAACTGGAAAGTGAAGCCCGCTTCAAGCAAGCGTGCCGGCGTGGCCCGTTGGCCGCCCAGCAACAACAAAGACATCTCGCCGAGGCCGACTTTCAGTGCGAGCGTCGGCATCGGCATGAACGCCGGGCGATGCAGTACGCTGCCCAACGTCTTGGCAAATTCGCGATTGCGCACAGGGTTCGGCGCGCACGCATTATAAGGACCACTCGCCTGATCGCGGAGCAGAAGAAAATCAATCAAGGCGATTTGATCGTCGATATGAATCCACGGCATCCACTGCCGGCCATTGCCCAGCGGCCCGCCCAACCCGAGCTTGAAAGGCAGTAACAGCCGCGACAAAAAACCGCCCTCAGCCGACAGCACCAGACCGGTTCGCACCAGCACCACGCGAATGCCCTGAGACTCGGCACGCAGGGCCGTTTCTTCCCAGGCGATGCACAACTGACTGGCGAAATCGTCGATGACCGGCGGCGACTCTTCCGTCAGCTCACGTTCACCACCGTCGCCATACCAACCGATGGCTGACCCGCAGATCAGCAGCGACGGTTTCTGCGCCCGCGTTTCGAGCCATGCCAACAACGTTTCCGTCAGCGTGATACGGCTGCTCCACAGCAACGCTTTGCGTCGATGCGTCCAGAGTCGGTCGGCAATCGGTGCGCCAGCAAGATTGATGATGGCGTCGACAGTTTCTTCGCCGAGGTCCTCCAGGCACGCAACTCCACGCACTTGGGCACCACAGGTTTTCGCGACCGTTTCCGGACGTCGACTCCACACCGTCAGACGATGGCCCTGCCCAGACCAATGTCGGCAGAGCTGACGTCCTATCAAACCAGTACCGCCGGTCAGCAATATATGCATGACATCTTCCTCGCGTGGCGTTTTACCCGGATCACTAGTCTATTTTTAGAAGCAGGGATCTTTTCTATCGGGCAGGCTCTATTGTTTAACCATAGGCCAAGCTGTCCGAACGAGAATGCTAGAAGTTATACCAAAAAACAAAATTGTACAGGTTTCATCAGCAGCGTAGTCTGTTCTGTACAGAAAGGTAAACGAGGCCCCTATGACTGTACCTATCGCAATCATCGGCACCGGCATCGCCGGGCTCTCGGCGGCCCAGGCTCTGACAGAGACCGGGTACACCGTCCAGTTGTTCGATAAAAGTCGCGGCAGCGGCGGACGCATGTCGAGCAAACGCAGCGACGCCGGTTCGCTGGACATGGGCGCGCAATACTTCACCGCCCGCGACCGGCGCTTCGTCACCGAGGTGCAGCGCTGGCAAAGCCAGGGCTGGGTCGCCGAGTGGACGCCGCAGCTCTACACCTACCAGGCCGGGCAACTCAACCTTTCCCCGGACGAGCAGACCCGTTGGGTTGGCGCGCCACGCATGAGCGCAATCACACGCGGCTTGCTGGATGGCATGGAAGTGCATTTCGCTTGCCGGATCACCGAGGTCTTCCGTGGCGAAGAACACTGGCATCTGCAAGACGCCGAGGGTTTCACCCACGGGCCTTTCAGTCATGTCGTGATCGCTACGCCCGCGCCGCAGGCCACCGCACTGCTGGCCGCCGCGCCGAAACTCGCCGGGGCCGCTGCCGGGGTGAAAATGGACCCCACCTGGGCCGTTGCCCTCGCCTTCGATACGCCGTTGGATACCCCCATCGAAGGCTGCTTCGTGCAAGACAGCCCACTCGACTGGCTGGCGCGCAACCGCAGCAAGCCCGGGCGCGACAACACCCTCGACACTTGGGTGTTGCATGCCACGAGCGCGTGGAGCCGGCAGCACATCGACCTGTCCAAAGAGGCGGTCATTGAGCAACTGCACGGTGCTTTCGCCGAATTGCTGCACTGCGCGATGCCCGCCCCGACCTTCAGCCTCGCCCATCGCTGGCTCTATGCCCGCCCGGCGACCGGCCACGAATGGGGCACGCTGGCCGATGCCGATCTGGGCTTGTACGCCTGCGGCGACTGGTGCCTGTCTGGACGTGTCGAAGGTGCATGGCTCAGTGGTCAGGAAGCCGCGCGACGCTTGCACGAGCACCTGCAATGAACCGCATCAATCCGCGCAAGTTGCTGCTGTCGAAATGGACAGCAGCCCAGCCGAAAAACCGCGAGAAGCATTTTCTGGTGACCGAACTCTTCTGCGATGAGGAAGGCACAGTGCTCGAGATTGAGTTGCAGGCGGTGCTGACCCAGCGCGCCGAGCGACTCGATTGGCAAATCCTGAAAAACCCGGCTGAATGGCATTTGGGCTGGAAGTGAGCCCGCTCCCACAAAAACCTATACAAAACATTTGACTTGTACACCCCACAATCTATGCTGAGGAAAAATTGTACAGAGGTAAACCTCTGTACAGGTATAGATTCGAGGTGCTCATGTCCGAACCTTCTGCGCTTAAACCCAAAATCGCCATCAGCGCCTGCCTGCTGGGTGCCGAGGTGCGCTACAACGGTGGTCACAAGGAGTCGCGACTGTGCAGCCGCACTCTCTCAGAATATTTCGAGTTTGTCCCGCTGTGCCCGGAGGTCGCCATTGGCCTGGGCATTCCTCGCGAACCGATTCGCCTGGTCGGTGACCCGGAGCATCCCGAAGCTATCGGCACCGTCAACCCCGCAATCAACGTCACCCAGCCACTGGCCGAGTACGGCGAGAAGATGGCCGCCGAACTGAATGACATCTGCGGCTACATCTTCATGCAGCAGTCACCGTCCTGCGGACTGGAACGGGTCAAGGTCTATCACGCCAACGGCGCCCCGGTGAACGGCGGCGGACGCGGCATCTATGCTCAAGCCTTCTGTGCACGGCACCCGGACTTGCCGGTGGAGGAAGCCGGCCGCCTGAACGATCCGGTGCTGCGCGAGAACTTCATTACCCGCGTGCTCGCCTACCGCGACTGGCAGCAGTTGCTTGCCCACGGCCTGAGCCGCCGAGCCCTCACGGAATTCCATTCGCGCTACAAATATCAGCTGATGGCCCATAACCCTCTGCAATACAAGGCACTGGGGCAGTTGTTAGGCAACATGGCGCAGAGCGACCCTGCGCAACTGGGCCCACGCTACTTCAGCGAACTGATGGCGGCGCTTAAAAAATGCGCCACCCGCGGCACGCACAGCAACGTCCTGTTACACATCAGCGGCTATCTGAAACAGGCGATCAGCGCCGAAGACAAACAAGAGATGCAACATGTCATCGGCCAGTACCGCCTCGGCATCGTGCCGCTGGTCGTGCCGTTGACCCTGCTCAAGCATCACTTTCGCCTCCATCCGGACCCGTACATTGCGCAGCAGGTTTACCTGCAACCGCATCCGGAAAATCTCAGCCTGCGAAACGCCATCTAATGACCGAAAAGACCGATAGCAGCGCCCAGGAAGACTTGGGCGCGGACTTTAAAAAAGCCCTCGACGAAGGCTGGCTGCCGATCCGCGAAGTAGCGCGGCAAACCGGCGTCAACGCGATCACTCTGCGCGCATGGGAACGCCGTTATGGGCTGATCGTGCCGCAGCGCACACCCAAGGGGCATCGGCTGTATTCGGCCGAGCATGTGCAACGGATCATGACCATCCTCACCTGGCTCAACCGCGGCGTTGCGGTCAGTCAGGTCAAGCCGTTGCTCGATACCCCGCAAGCGTTCAGCGAAACGGTGGAAAACGACTGGCAACGATTGCGTCAGACACTGTTGATGGCCGTCACGCAACTCAATGAACGCAACCTCGACGACAGCGTTAATCAAGCCATGGCGCTGTATCCGCCGCGCACCCTGTGCGAGCAATTGCTGATGCCGCTGCTGGCCGATCTTGAGCAACGCTGGCAGGGCCAGTTCGGTGCGCAGATGGAGCGCGTGTTCTTTTATTCATGGTTACGCAGCAAATTCGGCGCGCGCATCTACCATAACAATCGTCAGTTGCACTCCGCGCCCCTGCTGCTGATCAATCACTCCGACCTGCCACTGGAACCTCATCTGTGGCTATGCGCGTGGCTGATCAGCAGCAACGATTGTCCGGTGCAAGTCTTTGACTGGCCATTGCCAGCCGGGGAACTGGCATTGGCGGTCGAACATCTGCAATCGCGTGGCGTACTGCTGTATTCCAGCAAAGCCATGCAACTCGCACAGTTGCCGAAACTTCTGGCGGGGGTCAGTGGCCCAAAAATAATTGTCGGACCAACGGTATGCATCCACCACGCCGAGTTGTCCGTAAGAACTTGCGAGATGGCTGATTTGTACCTGGCTGAAGATCCGCTTTCAGCGCAACAGGTGCTCATTCAGCGCGGGCTGATTTGATGAACCCAGTGAAGACCGACATGCAATTGATCTGGCTGCGCACTGACTTGCGCCAACATGACAACACCGCCCTTGCGGCCGCCGCCGCACGCGGCCCGACGGTCGCCGTGTACCTGTTGAGCCCCCAGCAATGGCAAGAACATGACGACGCGCCGTGCAAGGTCGATTTCTGGCTACGCAATCTGCGCGAACTGAGCAAAAGCCTCAGCGAGCTGAACATTCCCTTGCTGATCCGCACCGCTGCGCACTGGGATCAGGCCCCAGCGCAGCTGCTCAAACTCTGCCAACAACTGAAGATCGCCGCCGTTCACGTCAACGAAGAGTACGGTGTTCATGAGAGCCGTCGCGATGCGGCGGTGGCCGACACGCTGAAAGGTGAAGGCGTCGAATTTCACAGCTATCTTGATCAACTGCTGTTCAAGCCCGGCACGGTACTGACCAAAACCGGCACTTATTTTCAGGTGTTCAGCCAGTTCCGCAAGGTCTGCTATGAACGCCTGCATCGCTCGATGCCGGCCTTGGTGAAAACCCCAGGCAAGCAAACCGCACTGGCGCTCGAGAGCGATTCGGTGCCTGACTGCGTCGACGGTTTCGCCGCACCCAGCGAGTCCCTGCGCGCCCTGTGGCCGGCGGAGGAAGAGGAAGCTCAACGCCGCCTCGATACCTTCGCCGATGCGCAAATCGACTACTACAAAAGCGAAAGAGACTTCCCGGCCAAACCGGGCACCAGTCAGCTTTCTGCTTACCTTGCCGCCGGGGTGATATCGCCCCGCCAATGCCTGCACGCGGCCCTGCAGAGCAATCAGGGCGAATTCGAAAGCGGCAAGGTTGGCGCGGTCACCTGGATCAACGAACTGCTGTGGCGTGAGTTCTACAAACACATCCTGGTCGGCTATCCACGGGTATCGCGCCACCGCGCCTTCCGCCCGGAAACCGAGGCCTTGGCCTGGCGCCATGCACCGGATGATCTCGCGGCGTGGCAAGAAGCGCGCACCGGGCTGCCGATCATCGATGCAGCGATGCGCCAATTGCTCGAAACCGGCTGGATGCACAACCGTCTGCGGATGGTGGTAGCGATGTTCCTGACCAAAAACCTGCTGATCGACTGGCGTGAAGGCGAACGCTTTTTCATGCGCCACCTGATCGACGGCGATCTGGCGGCCAACAACGGTGGCTGGCAGTGGAGCTCATCGACCGGGACCGATTCGGCGCCGTACTTCCGCATTTTCAATCCGCTGAGCCAGTCGGAGAAATTCGACAGCGAAGGGCTGTTCATCAAGCACTGGCTGCCTGAACTGGCCGGGCTCAATAAAAAAGAAGTGCACAACCCGGCCAGCGCCGGTGGGCTGTTCGGTGTCGCCGACTATCCCGCGCCAATCGTTAATCTAAGCGCGTCACGGGAGCGCGCGTTGGCCGCCTTCAAGAACCTGCCTGCCCGCCAAGCGGCCGGAGGCGATCATGAGTGAATTCCTGCGCAGCTTCGCCCGGCAATTTTGCGAATTGAACAAAGACAATTTGCAACGCTTGAGCGAGTTCTACAGCGATGACATTCACTTCACCGACCCGTTGCACGACGTGCAGGGGTTGACGCAACTGCGCAACTACTTTGCCCAGATGTACGCCAACGTCAGCGAACTGCGCTTCGACTTCCGCGGTTTCGACCAGATCAGCGACGGTGAAGGCTACCTGCGCTGGGTCATGAGTTATCGCCACCCACGGCTGGCCAGCGGCCGGGAAATACGCGTCAGCGGCTGCTCGCATTTGCTTTGGCGCGACAAGGTTTATCGCCACCGGGATTATTTCGATGCCGGGGCGCTGCTGTACGAACATTTGCCCGTATTGGGCCGAGTAATTGCTTGGTTGAAAAGGAGAATGGGATGAGTCGTACACATCCACGGCGCTATTGGTTGACCGGTGCCAGCAGTGGTATCGGCGCGGCACTGGCTGAGGAAATTCTGAAATCCGGTGCGCACCTGGCGGTCAGTTCACGTCAGGTCGCCCCGCTCAAGGCCTTGTCGCAACGTTATCCGGGACAAGTGCTGGTGGTGCCGGGCGATTTGACCAACAGCCAGACCGTGCGCGAAATCGGTGAGCAGATCACTCAGGACTGGGGATCGCTCGATAGCGTGATTCTCAATGCCGGGACGTGCGAGTACGTCGATGCCCGCCAGTTCGACGCTTCGATCGTCGAGCATGTGGTGCGCACCAATCTGCTCGCCAGCAGCTACTGCATTGAAGCCGCCCTGCCCTTGCTGCGTAAAGGCACCGCACCGCATTTGGTCGGGGTTGCCAGCTCCGTGACCTATCTGCCGTTGCCTCGGGCCGAAGCCTACGGTGCGTCGAAGGCCGGGCTGCGTTACCTGTTCGAATCGTTGCGCATTGACCTGGCGGATGAAGGCATTGAAGTCACGGTCGTCAGCCCCGGTTTTGTCGAGACACCGCTGACCGCCAAGAACGATTTTCCGATGCCTCTGAGCTGGCCTGTGGATAAAGCCGCACGGCACATCTACGCCAAACTCAAGGACCGGCCACTGGAAATCGCCTTTCCCGCGCTGTTCATGGCCGCCCTGTGGCCGTTGTCGAAATTGCCCGCCCGTGCGCAACTCGCCATTGGCAAACGCATGGTGCGACGCAATCCACCGCAGCAGGAACCAACGTGAAAATTGCCATCATCGGCAGCGGGATCTCCGGGCTTACCTGCGCCTACCTGCTCAATCGCCGACACGACATCACGGTGTTCGAGGCCAGCGACTGGGTCGGTGGTCACACGCACACCGTAGAGGTGACCGTCGACGGCCGATCCTACGCGGTGGACACCGGCTTCATCGTATTCAATGACTGGACGTACCCCCACTTCATTCGCTTGCTGGGACAGCTCGGCGTGAGCTTCAAAGCGACCGAAATGAGCTTCTCCGTGACCGATCCGGACACGGGGCTGGAATACAACGGCAACAACCTCAACAGCCTGTTCGCCCAGCGCCGCAATCTGCTGTCGCCGGGATTCTGGGGCATGCTGCGCGACATTCTGCGCTTCAACAAAGAAGCGCAACGCGACCTCGCAGAACAGCGGATCGCCGCCGACACCACGCTGGACGACTACCTCAAGGCTGGCGGCTACGGCGAGCGTTTCATCCTGCATTACATCGTGCCGATGGGAGCCGCAATCTGGTCGATGCCGATGGCGGAGATGCTCAATTTTCCTCTGCAGTTTTTTGTCCGTTTCTTCAAGAACCATGGGCTGCTATCGGTCAGTAATCGTCCGCAATGGCGGGTCATCGAGGGCGGTTCCAGCGCCTATGTCGCGCCACTGACCGCTTCGTTCAAAGAGAACATCCGCCTGAACTGCCCGGTGACCCGTGTTGATCGCAACGAACATGGCGTGGTTATCCACAGCCCGGCAGGCAGCGAACATTTCGACCAAGTCGTGTTTGCCTGTCACAGCGATCAGGCCTTGCAACTGCTCGCCAGCCCCAGCGATGCCGAACGCGCAATCCTCGGCGCCCTGCCCTACGCCGACAATGAAGTGGTGTTGCACACCGACACGCGTCTGCTGCCCGCTCGCAAACTGGCGTGGGCGAGCTGGAACTATCGGCTTGGCGGATCCGGCCACACTCAGGCTGCGGTCACTTATGACATGAACATCCTGCAAGGTATCCAGAGCGACACCACGTTTTGCGTCAGCCTCAACCAGAGCGCGGGCATCAGCCCATTCAAAGTGCTCGCCAAATACACCTACGCCCACCCGCAATTCAGCCTCGCGGCAGTGGCGGCGCAGAATCGCTGGGCAGAACTGGACGGCGCACAACACACACATTATTGCGGCGCCTACTGGGCCAACGGTTTCCATGAAGACGGTGTGGTCAGCGCAATGCGCGTGGCTGCTTCGTTCGGGGAAACCTTATGAACAGCGCCCTGTACAGCGGCTGGATCGGTCATCGGCGCTTTTCGCCGCGCAAGCACGCGTTCCGTTACAAGATCGGCTTGCTCTATCTTGATCTGAGCGAACAGGACGCTGTACTGGCGCTGTCGCCACTGGCGGGGCGTAGCCGCTTCGCGCCGTTCTCCTTTCGCGAAACCGACTATCTGAAGACCTTCACCGGGCGCGGCATTCGCCTGATCGATGCCGTGCGCCAGCAGGTCGCTGCCGCCATCGGCCATGAACCGCAAGGCTCGATCTGCCTGCTGACCCAGGCGCGCAGTTGGGGCTTGTCGTTCAACCCGGTGAGTTTCTTTTACTGCCACGAAGCCGACGGGCAACTGGCCGCGATTGTCTGCGAAGTGACCAACACCCCATGGCGCGAGCGTTATCACTACGTGCTGCCTGCGCGCACGCCGGCCAATCTGCAGGATTTTCACCAGCATTTCGCGGTGGCCAAGGCGTTCCATGTCTCGCCGTTTCTGCCGCGCGATCTTGAATACCGCATGAGCTTCAGCCCCGCCGCCAAAACCCTTGGCGTGCACATGGCCGACTGGCAGGGCGAACACAAGCTGTTCGACGCCACGCTCAATCTGCAACGCGAAACCCTCAACCGGCAAAGCCTTCATCGCTACCTGCGGCGCTTCCCGTGGATGACTGCAAAAACCGCGTTGGCGATTTACTGGCAAGCGTTGCGACTGCTGTTCAAACGCGCGCCCATCTTTGCTCATCAGGCTGCCGACGGCAGCTTTCAAACCGCCACTGTGCCTCCCAAGGAGCAACGCCATGAAATCCTCTAGCCCGTCGCTCAGTCGGCTCAGCACCCATGGTTTGACCGGATCGCTGCTGCGCCGTGGTGTATTACGCCAATTGGCTCAACTCAAACACGGGCAACTGCTGGTAATCGAGGATGGCGAACGCTTGATGTTCGGCGCGCCGGGCAGTGCCTTGCTCGGGGAAATCCACATTCAGGACCCGGCAGTCTGGGGCATGGTGGCCGGCAATGGCTCGATCGGTGCCGGCGAGGCGTTCATCCATGGTTACTGGAGTTCGCCAGACCTGACCGCCGTGGTACGTGTGTTCGTCAGCAACCTTGAGGTGCTCGACGCGATGGAGGGCGGTCTGGCCCGCCTCGGCCGGCCGCTGGTGCAAGGCCTGCACTGGCTCAACCGCAACACACGCAAGGGCTCGCAGAAAAACATCGCCGCGCACTATGACCTGGGCAACGATCTGTTCGAGCAGTTTCTCGACCCGACCATGATGTATTCGGCGGCACAGTTCCTCACCCCCGAAGACAGTCTGGAACAGGCGCAACTGAACAAGCTCGAGCGGATCTGCCAGAAACTCGCGCTCACGCCCAGGGATCACCTGCTGGAAATTGGCACCGGTTGGGGCAGCATGGCGCTCTACGCGGCGCAAAATTATGGCTGCCGCGTGACCACCACAACCCTGTCGAAAGAGCAGTACGCGTTTACCGCACAGCGCATCGAACAACTGGGCTTGCAGGATCAGGTCACGCTGCTGCTCAAGGACTACCGCGACCTCACCGGCGAGTACGACAAACTGGTGTCGATCGAGATGATCGAAGCCGTAGGTCATCGCTTCCTGCCGACCTACTTCAAGCAATGTGCACACCTGCTCAAGCGCAATGGTCTGATGCTGATTCAAGCCATCACCATCCGCGAACAGCGCTACGAGCAAGCCAAGCGCGGCGTCGACTTCATCCAGCGCTACATCTTCCCCGGCGGCGCCCTGCCCTCTGTGCAGAAGATGCTTGAAGTGGTCAGCCGCGAAACCGACATGAACTTGCTGCACATGGAAGATTTCGGCCTGCATTACGCACGCACCCTGCGTCTGTGGCACGAAAACTTTCGCCGTGCACACGGCCGCTTGAGCGAATTGGGCTACGACGATTACTTCCTGCGGTTGTGGGAATTCTATCTGTGCTACTGCGAGGGCGGATTCCTGGAGCGCACCATCGGCACCGCGCAATTGCTGCTGGCCAAACCCGCTGCCATGCCCGCGCCACTGCTCGGCCGCTTCGATGCTTGAGCGGATCGCCAATGCCGTGTTGTTCCAGATCGGCTGGCTGGTCTGTGTGCTCGGCGGCAACAGTTTGTGGCTGCTGCTGGCGCTGGCGGTGCTGGTGATTCATCTGTGCTGGATCAGCAGTTGGACGGCTGAGGGCCGTTTGGTACTCAGTGTGGTGCTGGTCGGTACGGCGGTGGACAGCGTTTTGCGTGGCCTAGGCGTGTTTGAGTTCCAGGATCAGTCACCATTGATTCCGCTGTGGCTGATGCTGCTCTGGGCCTTGCTCGCCACGACCCTGCGTCACTGCCTTGCGTGGACTGCCCGGCCATGGTGGCTGGCCAGCGCACTGGGCGCCGTCGGCGGCGCATTGTCGTACTACGGCGGCGGACGACTGGCCGGGGTGCAATTTCCCTACGGCGAATTACCGACCCTGATCGGCATCGGCCTGCTTTGGGCACTGCTGTTTCCGTTGTTGCACACCATGGCGCGACGCCTGAACCACTGAGCGTCCGTCAGAGCTTTCACACACTCGACGAGCTCTGCCTTACACTGCCGGCCATGAAAAACATTCCCCACCAGCAAATCACCGAACCGGCGGTCACCTGTTCGACTTGCGCAGCGTGCTGCTGCCAGCTCGAAGTGATGCTGATCACCGACACCGGCGTGCCTGATCGCTTTATCGATACCGATGAGTGGGGCGGCGAAGTGATGCTGCGTCTGGACGACGGCTGGTGTGCGGCACTGGATCGCGACACGATGATGTGCACGATCTATGAGAAGCGTCCGCTGATTTGTCGCGAGTTCGAGATGGGCTCACCCGAGTGCATCGAAGAGCGCCAGGGTATCGCCACGGTATACCGCTGATCCCGAAAACACCCCAAAACCAAATGTGGGAGCGGGCTTGCTCGCGAAAGCGGTGGGTCAATCAACTCACATGTCGACTGATACACCATATTCGCGAGCAAGCCCGCTCCCACAAGGTTTTCTGCAAGCAGTTAAATCTGTGCTTACAGTGGCATCGTGTAATGCAGTGAGTAACTTTCTACCCCGTCGTTGTCGCTGGCAAGACCGGCGTTGGAATAGTGCATCGCACGAATCCCGACTTCATGCCCACCGTTGAAACGCAGACCAAAACCCAGGCGGTCTTCGAACTGGAAGGCGCCGCCCAGATTGTTCGATTCGTACTGGGTATTGGAGAATACCGCCACACCAATCCCGGCCTCGACATACGGTTTGACCGACTGCCCGGCAAACTCGTAAACGAACACCGGCGAGAACGACAGGCTGTTGTTGCTGGAGGTCTTGTCGCCTTCCCAATAGGTGTAGGCACCGCTCCAGTAACCGGTCAGGCGACCGACGTCACTCTGCAGCCAGCTCTTGTCCCAATCGAAATTCATCCCCAGGCGATACGTCATGGTTGAATCGCTGGTTGCCCCGACCCCGAACTCAACACCTGCTGCTTGTGCGGTAAAACTGTGCCCCATCAGTGCGGCCGCAATCGCGGCCAAACAGAATAGTCGCTTCACTTTGAAACTTCCTTTTCCGGAACGATCGTTTGGTTTTCTAGATAACTCACGCTATAGAAGGCGGCGGTTGATCAGAAGTTCAGCCAATTTTTTAGTTATTTCACACTTTTTTTACAATCCGAAGTGATGCACTTCGCTTGCGGTTTGCCCCAGCAGCGGCAGGATGTTTTTGAAGTACTGCGGGCTGGCACTGGTCCAGAATCTGACCGACCGGTTCGGCCCTTGGGCAAGCAAATCGCGTTCGGCCAGAAGACGCTGAAGTTGCCGTGCCACGGCAGCGCCCGTGTCGATCAGGCTGATGTTTTCGGGGAGCATCGACTTGAGCATCGTTTTAAGAAAGGGATAGTGCGTGCAGCCGAGAATAATGGTGTCGCAACCATTGGCCAGCAGCGGATCGACGTAGCTTTGCAGCAACTGGCGCAACGCGGCGCTGTGCAGATCGCCGCTCTCGATCAACTCGACCAGCCCCGGGCACGGCTGGGTGATCACCCGCACATCGGTGGCGAAGCGATCCAGCAGCGCTGCAAACTTGGCACTCTGCAAGGTGCCAGTGGTGGCGAGTACACCGACCACACCGCTGCGGGTGGCAGCAGCGGCAGGCTTGACCGCTGGCTCCATGCCGACAATCGGCCAGTCGGGAAAGTCCCGGCGCAGATCAGCCACAGCGGCCACCGTCGCGGTATTGCAGGCGACCACCAAAGCCTTGGCGCCCTGCTCGCGGAAAAACCCGGCCATCACGCTGCAGCGCTGGCGGATGAACGCAGGGGTTTTCTCGCCGTAAGGAATGTGCCCGCAATCGGCAAAGTACAGCAGCGACTCTCGGGGCAACAATCGCTGGATTTCCGCCAATACCGACAAGCCGCCGACACCGGAATCAAACACGCCGATCGGCGCTTCACGCATGGCGCGAACCACAGACACTGCAACCCGGATCACGCTTGACCCGCAACTCGCGAAAGCGCGAGCCCAAAGCGTCGATCAACAGCAAGCGCCCCACCAGCGGTTCGCCGAACCCGACCAGCACCTTCAACGCTTCGAGTGCCTGAAGGCTGCCGACCAGCCCCACCAGCGGCCCCACTACGCCAGCCTCGCTACACGTCAGTTCGGCTTCGCTACCGTGGCCGTACAGACAGTGGTAGCAAGGACTTTCGGCACGACGCGGATCGAACACCGACAGCTGCCCTTCAAGACGAATCGCTGCGCCGCTGACCAAGGGTTTGCCAGCGGCCACACACGCGGCGTTGACCGCTTCGCGCGTGGAAAAATTATCGGAACAGTCGAGGACCAGATCCACCGCCGAAACGGCAGCGGCAAGAGAGTCCTCGTCCAGTGCCTGACGATGAGGCACCAGTAGAATCTCGGGGTTGATCACACTCAAACGCTTGAGCGCCGAGTCGACCTTGCTCATGCCGACGCTGTCGGTGTCGTGGATGATTTGGCGTTGCAGGTTGGTCAGATCGACCGTGTCGAAATCCGCCAAATGCAATTCGCCCACACCTGCTGCCGCCAGATACAAGGCAACCGGCGCACCGAGACCGCCGAGGCCGACGATCAGGACGCGACTGTCCTTGAGCTTCAACTGGCCATCGATGTCGATGTGTTGCAGCAGAATCTGTCGGCTGTAGCGCAGCAATTCCTGATCATTCAGCACGGCAGGCGCCCCAGGCTGATGCGTTGATGGCCGCCCAGGTCGGTGCGGCTGTGGACTTCTTCGAAACCGCGTGTGCTCAACAAATCGCGAACGGCCTCGGCTTGATCATAGCCGTGTTCGAGCATCAGCCAGCCGCCGGCCTGCAGGTGATCCGGCGCTTGGGCGACGATCAGACGCAAGTCGTCGAGCCCGTCCTCACCGGCCACCAGTGCGCTGGCCGGTTCGAAGCGCACATCACCTTCGACCAGATGCGGGTCAGCGGACGCAATGTAGGGCGGATTGCTGATGATCAGATCAAAACGCTGACCTTGCAGAGCGCTGAACCAATGGCTGCTCAGCACCGTGGCATTGTTGAGATGCAGACGCTGACGATTGCGCTCCGCCAGGGCCACGGCTTCCAGAACACGATCCACGGCAGTGACTTGCCACGCGGCACGCTCACTGGCCAGGGCCAAGGCAATCGCGCCGCTACCCGTACCGAGGTCTAGAACGTTGGCCGCGGTCGCGGGCAATAACTCCAGCGCGGCTTCCACCAGCAACTCAGTGTCCGGGCGCGGAATCAGTGTGTGCGGCGCGACCTCCAGATCGAGCTTCCAGAACCCCTGCTGACCCAGAATGTAGGCCACTGGCTCACCGCCGCGACGACGTTGCAGGTACTCGGCAAAGGTCAGCGCCGCGTCACTGGGCACGATGCGCTCGGGCCAGGTGTGCAGAAAACTGCGCGACTTGCCCAGCGCCGCCGCGAGGAGCAATTCGGCGTCCAGACGCGCGGTGGGCGAATCCGGCAGTTCGGCGGCACGCAACAGGCTGGCAATGATGGTCATTTATTCACCTATCGCAGCGAGTTGGTCGGCCTGGTATTCGGCCAGCAAAGGCTCGATCACGGCCTCAACGCCACCGGCGAGAATTTCATCGAGGGAGTACAAGGTCAGGTTGACGCGATGGTCGGTGACCCGGCCCTGAGCAAAGTTGTAGGTGCGAATCCGCTCGGAACGATCACCGGAACCGACGAGCAATTTTCGCTCGCTGGCAATCGCATTGGCCGCCGCTGCGGTTTGCTGATCGTTGAGCTTGGCTGCGAGCCACGCCATCGCCCGCGCACGGTTCTTGTGCTGGGAACGTTCTTCCTGGCACTCAACAACGGTGCCGGTCGGTATGTGCGTGATGCGGATCGCCGAGTCGGTGGTGTTGACGTGCTGACCACCGGCCCCGGAGGAGCGGTAAGTGTCGACGCGCAAATCCGCCGGGTTGATCTCGATGGCTTCGCGCTCGTCTGGCTCGGGCAACACCGCCACGGTGCAGGCCGAGGTGTGGATACGGCCTTGGGATTCGGTGGCCGGCACACGCTGGACACGATGGGCGCCGGACTCGAATTTCAGCTTGCCGTAAACGTTATCGCCTTCAATGCGGGCGATGACTTCTTTATAGCCACCGTGTTCGCCTTCGTTTTCCGAGAGGATCTCCACACGCCAGCCACGACGTTCGGCGTAACGCGAGTACATGCGGAACAGGTCGCCGGAGAAAATCGCCGCCTCGTCGCCACCGGTGCCGGCGCGAATTTCGAGGAAGACGTTGCGGCCGTCGTTGGGATCCTTGGGCAGCAACATGCGCTGCAGATCGCCTTCCAGCGTGATCAGCAATTCCTTGGCTTCGTGGACTTCTTCCACGGCCATTTCACGCATGTCCGGGTCGCTGTCCTTGAGCAGCGCCTGCGCGCCTTCAAGATCGCTTTGTACGCCGAGCAGTTTTTTATAGGCTTGCACGACCGGTTCAAGTTCGGCGTATTCCTTGGAATAGGCGCGGAACCTGGTCTGATCGGCAATGACTTCGCCGTCGCCGAGCAGCGCGGTCAGTTCCTCGAAACGGTCCTGGAGGATGTCCAGCTTATTGAGCAGTGACGCTTTCATTGCGGTTTTTTATCCGAAAAGCTATCCGGTGAGCCCTCGAGGGCAAAGAGTTCCTGGGCCATGGCCAGCGCATCGAGGCGGCCTTCGGCAGAAAGCTTTTTGAGCTGCACGCTGGGTGCATGCAACAGTTTGTTCGTCAGACCGCGAGCCAGTTGCCCCAGCACCTCTTCGGCATTGCCGCCATTGGCCAGCAGGCGCAGGGCTTTTTGCAGTTCTTCGTCGCGCAGGCGTTCGCTCTGTTGACGATAGGCCTTGAGCACATCGACCGCCGCCAGTTCGCGCAGGCGCACCATGAAATCATCGGCGCCGACCGAGACCATTTCTTCCGCCGCTTGCGCAGCGCCTTGGCGGCTCTTGAGGTTTTCGGCGACCACTTCATGGAGGTCGTCGACGCTATAGAGATAAACGTCGTCCAACTCGCCGACTTCCGGTTCGATATCCCGGGGAACAGCAATGTCGACCATGAAGATCGGTTTGTGCTTGCGCAGCTTCAGTGCACTCTCGACCGCGCCTTTGCCTAGGATCGGCAACTGACTGGCCGTAGAGCTGATGACGATATCGCTGCGCACCAACTCCGCCGGAATGTCCGACAGCAACACCGCGTGGGCGCCAAACTGCTCAGCGAGCAAGCTGGCGCGTTCGAGCGTGCGGTTGGCGACGACGATGCGCCTGACCCCCAACTCGTGCAAGTGACGGGCAACCAGAGTGATGGTCTCGCCGGCGCCGATCAGCAGGGCCTGGCTGCGTTGCAAATCGCTGAAAATCTGTTTCGCCAGGCTGACGGCCGCAAATGCCACGGAGACCGGGTTTTCGCCGATCGCGGTGTCGGTGCGCACCTGTTTGGCGGCATTGAACGTGGCCTGGAACAGTCGCCCCAGCAGCGGCCCGATGGTCCCGGCCTCGCGGGCCACGGCGTAGGCCGATTTCATCTGGCCGAGAATCTGTGGTTCGCCCAGCACCAACGAGTCGAGCCCGGAGGCGACACGCATCATGTGACGAACT